>NZ_RZQI01001621.1:0-494 GCF_003998335.1 Mesorhizobium sp. M7A.F.Ca.CA.002.05.1.1
CACATACCCGACCCCCGCCTCGCCCTCGATCGGCGCGCCCTGGCCCTGCAGCGTGGCGATATCGCGGTAGAGTGTGCGAATCGAAATCCCGAGTTCATCGGCCAGCGCCTGTCCGCTCACTGGCCGGCGATGCCGGCGCAGGCACTGGATCAGGTCGAGCAGGCGTTCGGAGCGGGACATCCGGTAGATTTGCCTGTTTCTTTGACATTGGTCCATCGCGGCCAACCTGAACCGGAGAGGCCGACCTGTCGGACTTGGTTGCGAAGCCGGTTGCCCTATGTCAAAAGCGGCCACGCCGTTCGGAGTTGCCCCCGCTTGAAGTCTTTTCGCGACAAACGCCGCGACAACCGTCCACATCCATCCGCGAAGGGTGCGGCGGACGTGTCACGTCCGCGTCCCGGCCAGGCTCCCGCCAGACCGGAAGCGCCACCGCGCGAGCGCCATGAGGCGAAGACGGAAAGTCGTTCCGAACCGAACTCGGCGCCGCGCATCCT
>NZ_RZQI01001622.1:0-494 GCF_003998335.1 Mesorhizobium sp. M7A.F.Ca.CA.002.05.1.1
CCTGCCCGGCGACGGCCCGTCGGTCGGTGGCCCGCTGACCGCTGACCCGCGCATTGCCGGCGTATGCTTCACCGGCTCGACCGAGGTTGCCAAGCTGATCGAGAAGCAGCTGGCCGAGACGGCCGAGCCCGACGCCATGCTGATCGCCGAGACCGGCGGCCTTAACGCGATGATCGTCGATTCCACCGCGCTGCCCGAACAAGCGGTGCGCGATATCCTGGCCTCGGCCTTCCAGAGTGCCGGCCAGCGCTGCTCGGCGCTGCGCGTGCTCTACGTGCAGAAGGACGTCGAGAAGAAGATGCTGGAGATGCTGAAGGGCGCCATGGAGGCGCTCAATGTCGGCGATCCCTGGCGGATTTCGACCGATGTCGGCCCGGTCATCGACGACGAGGCACAGACCTCGATCCGCGAGTACTGCACGAAGATGGGCCTGCAGGGCCGGCTGATCGCCAAGCTCGAAGCGCCGAAGGAAGGTCGCTTCGTCGCGCCCCACG
>NZ_RZQI01001623.1:0-493 GCF_003998335.1 Mesorhizobium sp. M7A.F.Ca.CA.002.05.1.1
TTCGGGCGCCGCGTGGCGACATGAGAGACGATCGGCGGCGCAATGTCGGCGATGCGATCCGGGTCGACGAAGTCGGCATCGAATACGGCATCCATGGCGAGTTCCGGCTGCGCAGCGCCTATCAGCCGATTTTCGCGCCGCGCGGCCGTTTCCTTCACGCGGTCGCGGCCGAAGCCCTGATCGAGCCGCACCGTGCCGGCCGCCCCGGCGCGCCGAAGGTGTTCTTTGAAAGCGTTGCCGTCTCGGACCGGCTGTTTGTGGAAACCATGTGCCGGGCGCTGCATCTCAGGAATTTCCGCAACATCGGCGTCGACGGGCTCGACCTGTTCTTCAACTACAACCCGTTGATCAACGACCATGCCGGGCGGGCATTGGCCGAGATTCGCCTGATGACCAGGCATCTCGGCGAGTTCGGCCTGGCGCCGGCCATGCTGGTCTGCGAAATCACCGAACAGGCGGCGGACGACGCGCTTCTCGTGCGGCTGGTGCGCGA
>NZ_RZQI01001624.1:0-493 GCF_003998335.1 Mesorhizobium sp. M7A.F.Ca.CA.002.05.1.1
GACGGCATCGAAGCGCGTCGTCTCGATCCGTGTCTGCCCGCGTCGTTGAAAGCTGACAGCCAGGCTGCCGTCCTCATCGTTCGACGCGACAAGCCTGGCGGCAATGGTGTCGAATGTTCCGGCCGCATGACGCCGGTCGAGCACCGCCGCCACCTGCGGAGCGATCCTGAAGCGATGCACGTCCCAGAACACGCGCAGCCGGCGGACCAGCCTTGCCCGCTCCGGCGGGGCAAGTGCGGCCCACAGCACCGGCCCCTGCAGGCGCAGTTGGTCGAAGACCGACTGCCAGTTGACATTGGCCGCTCTCGCAGCTGTCAGCGTCGCGCGAATGGCCCTGAGCAGGCCGAGCGCCGTCGTGGCCGGCGCGGATGCAAAATCGCCAAAAGGCTCGCCCCTGACATCGGGGTGTCCGCGCGAGCGTAAGCCGCGGCGCGACAGCGCGAGGATGCGGCCGCGATGGCCACGACGGTCGAGTTCGGCGACCATGTCGGCA
>NZ_RZQI01001625.1:0-493 GCF_003998335.1 Mesorhizobium sp. M7A.F.Ca.CA.002.05.1.1
AGAATGCGGCCGGGGAGATCGCGATGAAGAAGGTTTCGATATTGGTCGCCAGCTTTGCCGCTTTGTCGCCGCTGCCGTTTTCCGCCGGCGCCAGTGCGCAAGAACCGGTCGGCATGGCCAATCCGGCATCCGTCCATTGTGGCGATATCGGCGGGCGCCTGGTGATCAGGAAGGACAAGGCCGGCAACGAATATGGGTTTTGCCGCTTGCCCAATGGGCGCCTTTGCGAGGAGTGGGCGCTGTTTCGCGACAACAAGTGCATCGGGCCGAAGGCGGCCATGCGCCGCAAGTGACACACCTGCCATCATAGGGTGAGATCATGTCCGAACCGCATTCCCATTCGCATCTGTGGCCCGGCGTGCCACTCGCGCTTGGCTCTGCCGCCCTGTTCGGGGCGACGCCGCCGCTCAGCAAGCTGCTGCTCAATGGCGTCAATCCCTTCATGCTGGCCGGCCTGCTCTATCTCGGTGCCGGTCTTGGGCTGGCTCTGTAC
>NZ_RZQI01001626.1:0-491 GCF_003998335.1 Mesorhizobium sp. M7A.F.Ca.CA.002.05.1.1
GAAAACCGCCAGTTCGACGAAAGTGCCGTTCGTGCGGTGCAAAAATGCGATGTCACTGGCCTGCAAGTTCCCGCCGGCAAGCAGGACATCTGGGCCGACGTCCGCGTCACCTTCGATCCAAGGGAGATGCTGGGCCTCTAAGGCCCGGGTATCCGGAAATCAGTACGAGAAGCGAGAAGACATGAAATCAATCCTCAAGCCGCTCCTGATGGTCGCAGCAATGGCGATGGGCATGACCGCGGCCAGCACGTTGCCGGCGCTGGCGCTGGTCGAACTCAACGTCAACAAGGGCAACGTCGAGCCGCTGCCGATCGCCATCACGGATTTCCAGGGCGGCGACGCGCTTGGGGCGCAGATTTCGCAAATCGTCACCGCCGATTTGAAGCGTTCGGGTCTGTTCGCTCCGATCGACAAAAGCGCCTTTATCGAGAAGATCACCAACCCCGATGCAGCACCGCGCTTCGACGACTGGAAGGTGATCAACGCGCAGG
>NZ_RZQI01001627.1:0-488 GCF_003998335.1 Mesorhizobium sp. M7A.F.Ca.CA.002.05.1.1
ACGCTGACCATGGGCGCGGTCGAGGCGCTCGACAAACACGCCTCCGAAGACCTCAAGGCCAAATATCTCGAAAAGCTCGTCTCCGGCGAGTGGATGGGCACGATGAACCTGACCGAGCCGCAAGCCGGCTCGGATCTCGCCGCCTTGCGCGCCCGCGCCGAGCCGGCGGGTGACGGCAGCTATCGCATCTTCGGCCAAAAAATCTTCATCACCTATGGCGAGCACGATTTCACCGACAACATCATCCATCTCGTGCTGGCAAGGCTGCCCGATGCGCCGGCCGGCACGCGCGGCATATCGTTGTTCCTGGTGCCGAAATTCCTGGTTGGCGACGATGGCGCGCTCGGTGCCCGCAACGACGTCTTCTGTTCCGGACTTGAGCATAAACTCGGAATCCATGCCTCGCCGACCTGCACCATGATCTATGGCGACGGCTTTGGAGGCGCCAAGCCCGGCGCCGTCGGCTGGCTGATCGGCGAGGAGAACAA
>NZ_RZQI01001628.1:0-486 GCF_003998335.1 Mesorhizobium sp. M7A.F.Ca.CA.002.05.1.1
GTGTAGGGGAACTGGTCGGCACTCGGCAGCATCGGGCGAATGGCGCGCCAGGCAAGCTTGCCGTGGCCGATTTCGCGGCGACCCGGCGAACCCATGCGGCCGGTCTCGCCGACCGAGTAGGGAGGGAAGTTGTAGTGAAGGAGGAACTTCTCCTTGTACATGCCGGTCAGGGAATCGACATACTGCTCGTCCTCGCCGGTGCCGAGCGTTGCAACGACCAGCGCCTGGGTCTCGCCGCGGGTGAACAGCGCCGAACCGTGGGTGCGTGGCAGGACGCCGACTTCAGAGACGATCTTGCGGACTGTCTTCAGGTCACGGCCATCGATGCGCGAGCCGGTGTCGAGAATGTTCCAGCGCACGACCTTGGCCTGGAGTTCCTTGAAAACCGAACCGATCTGCTCGGAGGTGTACTTGGCATCTTCGCCTTCGACCGGGGCGAACGCTGCCTTGACCTTCGCCTTGACGGCGTCGACGGCGGCGTAGAGC
>NZ_RZQI01001629.1:0-485 GCF_003998335.1 Mesorhizobium sp. M7A.F.Ca.CA.002.05.1.1
TGGCTACTCCTGCGGCCGGCCGGGTTCGAAATATCGTCCGGGAAACTCGATGCCCATGGCGCGCAGATCCTCGAGGAAGCGCGGCCGGATGCCGGTCGCCTCGTAGTGGCCCAGAATCCTGCCGTCGGCCTCCATGCCGGTACGCACAAAGCGGAAGATCTCCTGCATCTGGATGACATCTCCTTCCATGCCGGTCACCTCGGCGACACTGGTCACCTTGCGCTTGCCGTCGGACAGGCGCGTCAGCTGAACGATCAGGTCGAGCGCGCTGGCGATCTGGCTGCGGATCGACTGCACCGTCATCGGCATGCCGGTCATGCCGAGCATCTGCTCGAGCCGCGAAATGGCGTCGCGCGGCGTGTTGGCATGGATGGTCGCCATCGACCCTTCGTGGCCGGTGTTCATTGCCTGCAGCATGTCGAAAGCCTCCTCGCCCCGGCACTCGCCGAGGATGACGCGGTCGGGGCGCATGCGCAGTGCGTTCT
>NZ_RZQI01001630.1:0-485 GCF_003998335.1 Mesorhizobium sp. M7A.F.Ca.CA.002.05.1.1
GTGTCGGCCTCGGCCTTAGCCGCGTCGTTGGCCTGCTGGCCGATCGCGTTGGCCTTGGTCTTGGCTTCCGCCAGTTCCTGCTCGTAGGCAGCAACGGCAGCGTCGGCCTCGCCCTTCAACTTGGCCGCCTGATCGAGATCCTGCGTGATGCGATCGTTGCGGACATCGATGATGCCGCCGACGCGCGGCATCACAACCCGCTTCAGGAAGAGATAGAACAGCCCGAAGGTGATCGCCAGCCACAGAAGCTGCGACGGGAACGTCGCCGGATCGAATGGCGGAAACGTGCCATGCGCTTCAGCAGGCACACCGGTGCTGGAATGCGTGTCGCCTTCCGTAGCAGCGTGGCTGGTATCGGCTGATGGCGCGGACTCTTGCGCAAAGGCAGATGTCACGAACATGGACTATCCCCGAAATTCGGGCCCGCCGCTCGCGCGGCCGGCCTGTCCAATCTTCCCGAGTGCTCAGCCGAACAGGGCCAGAAG
>NZ_RZQI01000162.1:0-9009 GCF_003998335.1 Mesorhizobium sp. M7A.F.Ca.CA.002.05.1.1
TCCTTCAGGCGGCGCCACGGCGAGTTGTGATCCGGTCCGCGCTTCAGATCGTCTTCGCGCGAATAGTCGCCGTCTTCGAGGTCGATGACCCTGTCGCGCCGGCCACGAACACCGCCGGTCGAGAAATCGGTGGCGACGACAATGCGGCCCTTGAACCGGCTCCAGGCAAAATCGCGCAATGGCGGCAGGAACAGCAGCAGGCCGATGATGTCTGATATGAAGCCGGGGATGATCAGGAGGATCGCCGCAACCACGATCATGGCGCCGTGCGCAAGATGGCGGCTGGGGTTCTGGCCGGCGGCCATCTCGGTGCGGATGCGGGCCATCACACCAAAGCCCTGGTATCGGAGCAAAAGCACGCCGGCGATGCTCGAGGCCAGCACGAGGCCGACCGTCGCCAGCGCGCCGACCTCGCGGCCGACGATGACGAAACCGGCGATTTCCAGCAGCGGAAGCGCGAGGAGAAAGAAGGGAAGCAGCGAAATGCGCAAGTCTTGCCAACCTTTTTCGATTGTTATGATCGTTTCGATTGTTTTGGCCGCCAGCGAGCAATCGCCGCTGGCACTGAGGCTGTTAGATAGGTATGCCTGCCTTTGATTTGAATGATTGCGCCTTGCGTTCTATATGCTTTGAATGTTGAACGCTATGCGACCGTGGCCATTGGGCCTGACGGTCCGGCCACAGGGCAGGGATTGATTGGCGGAAGATATGGGATTCTTCGACTTCGGCACGATTTTCTTCCTGATTGCGGCGGTGGTCATCTTTTTCCAGCTGCGCAATGTGCTGGGCCGCCGCACCGGCAGCGAACGGCCGCCCTTCGATCCCTATTCGGCGGCTCGCACCGGCGACAAGGATGCCGCCCAGAAATCCGAAAACGTCGTCTCGCTGCCGCGCAAGCGCGCGCCAGGCGAGCCGGCTCCCGACACCTATGCCGCGATCGACGCTTTCGCCAAGCCCGACACCGACCTCAACAAGGGCCTGCGCACGATCAAGGACAATGATCCGTCCTTCGAGCCGAAGGGTTTCGTCGACGGCGCCAAGATGGCTTACGAGATGATCGTCATGGCCTATGCCGACGGCGATCGCAAAACGCTGAAGAACCTGTTGTCGCGCGAGGTCTATGACGGTTTTGTCGCCGCCATCGGCGAGCGCGAGGCCAAGGCGGAAAAGATCCAGTCCTCCTTCGTCGGCATCGACAAGGCCGACATCGTCTCGGCCGAGATGAAGGGCGGCGAGGCGCATGTCACGCTGCGCATCATCAGCGAGCTGATTTCGGCGACCCGCGACAAGGCAGGCGCGGTCATCGACGGCGACCCGGAAACCGTCGCCGAGGTCAAGGATGTCTGGACCTTCGCCCGCGACACGCGCTCGCGCGATCCGAACTGGAAGCTCGTCGCCACCGAGGAAGAAGACTAGTTCGGAAACACGCGGCGAGGCTCCGGTGTCGCTATCGCCTCTTTTTGTCGAGAAAGCCTTTGGCGACCTGCCCGGCTGGGACGATGACGACCATCTGGCGGCCTTCGCCGCCTTTCGCCGCTCGGCCTTCCATGTGCTGACCAAACCCTATCGCAGCGGTGCGCTCGGCGTCGACTTCCAAGCTTTTGCCGATGCCTACGCGGAGGCGCGGACCGTTTCGCCGGCGAATCGGTCGCCGGTTTTGGCCCGCGGGGAAGCCCGCGCCTTCTTCGAGCGCCATTTTGCCCCGGCGCTTGTCCCTGCCGAACATGGCGGCGCCGGGCTCGTCACCGGCTTCTATGAACCGCAAGTCGAGGCGTCACCGGTGCGCACGGACCGATTTTCGGTGCCGTTGCTGTCGCGCCCGGCCGATCTCGTCGATATCGACGACGGAAACCGGCCGCCCGGCCTGGATCCCTACCTCGCTTTCGCGCGCCAGACGCCGAACGGGCCGGTCGAGTATCCCGACCGTGGCGAGATCGAGCGCGGCGCGCTCGACGGCAAGGGCCTGGAAATCGCCTGGCTGGCCGACAAGGTCGATGCCTTCTTCATTCACGTGCAAGGTGCCGCACGCCTCGCCATGACCGACGGCCGGCTTGTCCGCGTCACCTATGCCGCCAAATCCGGCCAGCGCTTCACCGGGCCCGGCAAGATCCTGAGCGAGATTGGCGAGATCCCGCTGGCGGAGGTGACGATGCAGTCGATCCGCGCCTGGTTCAAGGCGCATCCGGACCGCGTCGACGAGATACTGCGTCAGAACCGCTCCTACATCTTCTTTCGCGAGGCCGATGTCGAGGACGCAACCCTTGGCCCGATCGCCGCCGCCAAGGTGCCGCTGACGCCGGGCCGCTCGATCGCCGTCGACCGCCTGCTGCATACATTCGGCACGCCCTTTTACATCGACGCGCCGACGCTCACTGCTTTCGACGCAAAACCGTTCCGCCGCCTGATGATCGCGCAGGACACCGGCTCCGCCATCACCGGACCGGCGCGGGGCGACCTGTTCGCCGGATCGGGCGATGCCGCGGGCGAGATCGCCGGCGTGATCCGCAATGCCGCGGATTTTTATGCGCTGGTGCCGCGCGCGCTCGTTGCGGGTGCGGTCCGATGACCCGGCGCCCGGACAAGCTCAGCGAGGATGACCGGGTTCTGTGGAACCTGGTGGCGCGCACGGCCAAGCCGCTGAAGGGCAAATTTGCCGTCGACATCCCCGACATTGCCGCCGAGGCCAGGCCAAATCAGCCGCAGCCGGCGCTGGCCTCTGCCAACGCCGCAGGGACCGCAAAGCCGAAGGCTCAGCAAGTCACGCACCGCCTCGACGAGCCGACGCTGGACAAATTATCGAAAGGCCGGCTGCCGATCGAGGGCCGTGTCGACCTGCACGGCATGACCCAGGACGAGGCTTATTCGCTGCTGTTTTCGTTCCTGCACCGGGCGCATGCCGGCGGCGTCCGCTATGTCCTGGTCATCACCGGCAAGGGCTCGTCCTCCGGCGGCGATGGGGTGTTGCGTCGCGCCGTGCCGGCCTGGCTGTCGACGCCCGCCTTCCGGCCGCTCGTCTCCAGCCACGACCATGCCGCCCGCAACCATGGCGGTTCGGGTGCGCTCTATATCCGCCTGCGGCGGGCGCGCCTGTGAGGAGTTCTATCATGAGGGCGGGGACATGACCCCGTTCGGAGAGAAGCTGCGCACGCTACGAGGCGAACGCGGTGTCCGCCAGAAGGACATGGCGGCGGCGATCGGCGTCAGCGCCGCCTACCTGTCGGCGCTCGAACATGGCAGGCGCGGTGCCCCGACCTGGACGCTGATCCAGAAGATCATCGGCTATTTCAACATCATCTGGGACGATGCCGAGGAACTGGCGCGGCTGGCCGAGGCCTCGCACCCGCGTGTAAAAATCGACACGTCGGGTCTTTCCCCCGCTGCCACCGAGCTTGCCAATCTGCTGGCCGAAAACATCGAGAAACTCGACGAGGCCGAGCTTCGCCGCATCACTGCATTGATCCGCGCGGCGTTGAACCAGCGGCCGTAGCCGACGATCCGAGCGTGATGCAGGTTCGCCTGCCTCAGCAGGAAACTGCCCGCCGGCGGACCGCCAGCGGGCACAGTGGTGAGATCATTTCTTGCCGGCCGTGCCGCCATTTCCGCCCCGGCCGTGATCGCCATTGCCGCCATGGCCATTGTTTCCACCCCCCAGGCAGCCCGACGCCCCGGCATCACCGCAACAGCGGCCGGCCCAGAGGTCGTTGAGGTTGGTTTTGGAACAGCTGGTGGTCTGCTCGGCCATGGCGGATCCGGCCATGCTCGACACCGCGAGAGCGGCAAGAAGGGTGTTTCGCAGAAAAGCAGTCATCTGAAGTCTCCATGGTTGGTTTCGGTTCACGGCTGTGTGTCGCTGGCCGAAGCGAAATGGTTCACGGAGAAATGCGAAAATTCATTGGGGGGCGGTCGCGGTGGGAAATATTGGCAGACGTCGCGCTGCCCCTCATCCGCCTGCCGGCACCTTCTCCCCGTATAGTGACGGGGAGAAGGTGCAGCCGCGCGGTTGGCGCTTACGACGTTGATGATTGGCGAAAGCGACGATGAAGGCGTCTTTCTCCCCGTCCCTATACGGGGAGAAATGTCCGGCAGGACAATGAGGGGCGGCGGCGACCTATGATGTGAAAGCAGCTAAAGCGCGCCACAAGAACGCGACGTGCCGGGATGGGCGTACCAAAACCTACTGAACCGCGCCGACCAGAACTTGCTGGCCACCGCGGATCGAGACCCAGCGGCCGGTGTTGTCGATCGCCTGCCGCTTGAGGAAGCGGTAACCGGTCGCGTCCCATGGCTTGACCTTGTCGGTCAGATTGTCGAGCACATAGTCGCCCTCGTCGGTGCGCACCGTCAGCACGGCGTGGCCCTCGCCGTCGGGCTTGCGCACGACGGTGATCAGCAGATCGGCAAGCGATATGCTCATGCGTGAAAGCTGGCGCCGCTTTTCCAGCACATAGTCCTCGCAATCGCCGACGCCCTTGTCGGGATAGGCCCAGACCTCGTCCTTGCCGTAGATGTCCATGTCGCTCATCGGCTTGACGGCGGCATTGACCCTGGCAGTGACATTGAGGAGCTTGCGCATCAGCCCGTCGCTCATCGGAGCCGGCGCCAGATTGGTCGGGCGGATCGAGCACTCGCCCGGATGCAGCTTGCAGAAATCATAGTGGCCGATCGGCTGCGAGGTGAGACCCCCGGTCGCCATCGCTCCACCCGCCAAAGCCGGTGCCACCCAGCCCGCCGTCACTGCCAGCCCGGCCGCCACATACACGCGCAGCCGTTGCGCCATCGATGAGGAAATCATTGTCCCCGCTCACCCTTTGTTATTAACGAAAGGTTAAGGGGGATTTACAGTCCGTGTCAATTACGACGACGGTCGGATTGTCGGCATGGTTACCCGAGGGGCTGGACAGCGGCACTTGTGCAACAGAATCGGCCAGCCAGCCGGCTTTTACCGGTCAATCTCACGGTTTGTCGCCGTTAAGCTTGGTTCTATGCAGGTCATCGTCCAAAAATCCGCAATTTGGGCGACTTGCATTATCTCTTGGCGGCGCGGACCAGCTTCGGTTTCACCGCGACACGCTCCTGGCGGCCATAGCTGGTGATGAAGTCGACGATGCGCGGCACGATTTCGGAACGGAAGCGCGAACCGTTGAACACGCCGTAATGGCCAACCGCCGGCTGCATGTAGTGGGCATGCCGCTCAGCCGGGATATTGGGGCACAGATCATGCGCCGCCTTGGTCTGGCCAAGGCCCGATATGTCATCGTTCTCGCCTTCGACCGTGAACAGCGCGACGTTGCGGATCGCCGACGGATCGATCCTGGTGCCGCGATGCGTCATCTCGCCCTTGGGCAAGGCCTGGCGAACGAAGACGGTGTCGACGGTCTGCAGATAAAACTCCGCCGTCAGGTCCATGACAGCCAGATACTCGTCGTAGAAATCGCGGTGCTTCTCGGCATTGTCGCCATCATGCTTCACCAGATGCATGAAGAAGTCCTTGTGGGCGATGATGTGGCGGTCGAGGTTCATGCTCATGAAGCCGGACAGCTGCAGGAAACCGGGATAGACCTCGCGGCCGAAGCCCGGCACCGGCCAGGGCGCATGCATCACGACATTGTCGCGGAACCAGTCGATGCCCTTTTCCTGCGCCAGCAGATTGACCGCAGTCGGATTGCTGCGGGTGTCGATCGGGCCGCCCATCAAGGTCATGGTCGAGGGCACGAAGGGGTCGCCCTTCGTTTCCATCAGCGCCACGGCGGCCAACACCGGCACGGAAGGCTGGCACACCGCCATCACATGCGTGTCCGGCCCCAGCGTGTGCAGCATGTCGATGACGTAATCGATGTAGTCGTCGAGATCGAACTGGCCATCGGCAAGCGGCACCATGCGGGCATCGACCCAGTCGGTGATGTGCACGTCGGCATAGGGCAGCATCGCTTCCACCGTGCCGCGCAGCAGCGTCGCATAATGGCCCGACATCGGCGCCACGATCAGAAGCTTCGGATCGGGCTTGCGCCCGGCGGGCACGGCACGCTCGAAGCGGACGAGATTGCAGAACGGCTTCGACCAGACGGTCTTCTCGGTGACCTCGACGCTCTTCCAGTCGACCACGGTCTTGCTCAGGCCGAAGGCCGGCTTGCCGTAGCGGCGCGTGGTGCGCTCGAACAGTTCGGCCGTCGCCGCGATCGAACGGCCCCATTGGGTGTGGGAAAACGGATTGAGTGGATTGGAATAGAACATCCGCACCGCGTCGGCATAGAGGCGCGCCGGCTGCAGGGCCGCGTGGTTCATCTCATAGAGCTGGTAGAACATCGAGAACCCCGCTGCTGCCTGCGACCGAAGGGACGACGAGCAGCGCCGAGCCCTAGATGTCTCGCGGGGAAGTTAACAACTAATTGCTGCGATGCAATACGTCACGCTGCGTGACCAATGCTTCTTTGGTTCAAGGCCATGGAAATCGGGGCCGAACGGCGCCAGCCGGCTCAGTGTGCGGCTGCGAAATGTGTAGGCAATGTGTCCGGCCCTTTTGCCGGACACAGGGAGCTCTAGACGCGCGCCATGCACACGGAAGTATGGCCGGAGCCGATGAAGCCGAGCTGGCCGGCGGCACCCTTCGACAGGTCGAGCACGCGCCCCTTGATGAACGGACCGCGATCGTTGATGCGCACGACGACGCTGCGGCCGTTGTTCTTGTTGGTCACCTTGAGCTTGGTGCCGAAAGGCAAGGTGCGATGCGCGGCGGTCAGCGCCGACGGGTTCATGCGCTCGCCCGAGGCGGTCTTGGAGTGCAGGGCATACCACGAGGCGCGGCCGCACTGGGCGGCGGCGGTCGCCGAAGAAGCGCCGACCATCAGGCCAGCAGCGATCGTTACCGCGACAAGCGCGGTCTGTTTTGGGTTCTTCATATTTGGGGGATGGCTCCGTTTTTGACAGACCCCAGCCGTTAGGTGCCAAATAAGGCGCGAAATGCGGCAGTGATCTGGCGGTTCCGTGGCAATGGCACACGTTTGGAGTCGCTGGGTAACAGTCTGTCAGGGATTTTCCGGCACGCGATGGTCAATCAATGATGATCTTTGTGTTGAGGTCAGACGTCCGTTTGACAAGATCGAACATTAATATCCAAGTAGAGCCCGGCATGGTCGGGCCACTTCCTTCGGCTCTTTTATCGCGGCCCCGATGCTCCAACCAATCGACTTCGAAAGCGAGATCCGGCAATGAGGCTGATCAAAAATCTGCTGGCCTTGATTGTGCTTGCCGTCGGCGTGCTGTGGTCGCTGCAAGGCGTCGGCGTTGTCGGCGGCAGCTTCATGACCGGCCAGTCGCAATGGCTGTATATCGGTGTCGTCACCATGCTGGTCGGGCTGGGGGGATTGGTGTGGGCCAATCGCTAGAGGGTGAGCTTCGAAGAAAGGTCGACCCCCACTCCGCCAATTGCGGCGCCGCCCCCGACAAACCTACCCGAACAGCCGATCCAGAATCTTGCCTTCCAGCCGCGCAAGCTCCACCGAACCGCGCCGGCGCGGCCGTTCCACGGGCACATCCAGATCAAGCGCGATCCGGCCTTCGCTGATCACCACGACCCGGTCGGCCAGCGCGACCGCTTCGGCGACATCATGCGTGACCAGAACGGCGGTGAACTTCTGCGCGATCCAGATGCGTTCCAGAAGCTGCTGCATCTCGATGCGGGTCAGGGCGTCGAGTGCGCCGAGCGGCTCGTCGAGCGCCAGGATCTGCGGGTGGCCGACCAGCGCGCGGGCCAGCGCCACGCGCTGCTTCTGGCCGCCCGACAGCACCGAAGGCCATTCGTCGGCCCGGTCGGCAAGCCCGACCTCGCCGAGAATGTCGAGCGCGCGTTGCCTTGCCTCCGCGCCGGAAGCAATCCCGGTCAGCCCGACCTCGACGTTTTTCACCACGCTGGCCCAGGGCAGGAGCCGTGGTTCCTGGAACATGAAGCGCGTGCGGCTGTGTCCTTCCTCTTCGACGCCGAATGTCAGCGATCCCGATGTCGGCCGGTCGAGCCCGGCCAGAAGCCGCAAAAGCGTGCTTTTGCCGCAGCCGCTCTTGCCGATGACGGCAAGGAACTGCCCGGCCGGCACGTCCAGGTCGATGCCGTCGAGCACGGTCTTGTCGCCGAAGCGCTTGCCGGCTTGCCTGAAGGCAAAGGCCCGCTGCCCTTCGACGGAGCCGATCGGTCGCACCGGCGTGGCGACGAAGGAACGGGCTGCGGTCAGGCTGGCGGCGGTCATGGGCAATCTCTCATCTGTTCTGGAAGGCCGGATGCCAGCCGAGCGACAGCCGCTCGAGCAGGCGGGCGAGGCTGTCGGCGAGCTTGCCGAGCAGCGCGTAGATCAGGATCGACAGCACGACGACATCGATCAGCAGGAATTCGCGCGCCTGCATGGCCATGTAGCCGAGGCCGGAACTGGCCGAGATGGTTTCGGCGACGATCAGCGTCAGCCACATGATGCCCAGGGCATAGCGCAGGCCGACGAAGATCGCCGGCAGCGCACCGGGCAGGATGACGCGGAAGAACAGGGCGCGCCGGTCCATGCCGTAGACGCGGCCCATCTCGACCAGATGCGGGTCGACGCTCTGGATGCCGAGCAGCGTGTTGACATAGATCGGAAAGAACACGCCGAGCGCCACCAGGAACAGTTTGGCTTCCTCGTCGATGCCGAACCACAGGATGACCAGCGGGATCAGCGCCAGGTGCGGGATGTTGCGGATCATCTGCAGCGTCGTGTCGGTCAGGCCGCGGCTGAGCGTCGAGAGCCCGTTGGCAAGGCCAAGCGCAAAGCCGATCGAGCCGCCGATGGCGAAGCCGGCAAGGGCGCGCGCGGTCGAAACGCCGATGTTGCGGACCAGTTCGCCCGACAGCGTCAGCCGCCAGAAGGCCTCGGCGACCGCACTTGGCGCCGGCAGCACGTTGGCGGGCATGACGCCCGCGCGGCTGGCAATCTCCCAGCCGGCAATAACCAGCGCCGGGAGCAACCAGCCGATGGCATTGCTATGCAGGCG
>NZ_RZQI01001631.1:0-484 GCF_003998335.1 Mesorhizobium sp. M7A.F.Ca.CA.002.05.1.1
CATACTTCTGGCGCTTGATCCCGCGGCCTTTGAGCGGTTGTGCCAGAGAATTCTCCGTGAGGCCGGCTTTATCAAGGTCGAGGTGACCGGGAGGAGCGGCGATGGTGGCATCGACGGCACCGGTGTATTGCGGGTCAACCTGCTTTCGTTCCACGTGCTATTCCAGTGCAAGCGTTGGAAAGGCTCGGTGGGGTCAGGCGTCGTGCGCGACTTTCGCGGTGCAATGGTTGGTCGAGCCGATAAGGGCCTTGTCATCACCACCGGTACATTTACCGCGGATGCGCGGCGCGAGGCTGTGCGCGACGGCGCTCCTGCCATCGACCTGATCGATGGTGACGGATTATGCGATCTGCTCAAGGATCAGTAGATCGGCGTGCGAGTGAAGATGGTGGAGGAAGTGACGGTCGACGAGGCGGCATTCGCCGAGTTTTAACGACGCCAATCGCGGAACCCAGCGCCGCCCCTCATCCGCCCTTCGGGCACC
>NZ_RZQI01001632.1:0-483 GCF_003998335.1 Mesorhizobium sp. M7A.F.Ca.CA.002.05.1.1
GCGGCGGACGGCGCGCAGGGGCTTTCGCTGATCCAGGCGGCGCGTGGCGGCTATGATCTCGTCGTCTCCGATATCCGCATGCCGGAGATGGACGGCATCGAGATGGCGATCGCGGCTGCTGCATTGTTTCCGTCGATCAAGATCGTGCTGATGACCGGCTATGCCGACCAGCGCGAGCGCGCCGAGGAATTGAACGGCATCATCCTCGATGTCGTGCAGAAGCCCTTCACGCTGGCCGAAATCCGTTCGCGAGTCGAGCGGGCGCTGATCTGCTTCGCCTGATCAGGCTGGGTCGGCGGCAGCGAGCACAGGTGGAACATTCTTGCGCCGTTCGGTGTTGAGCGCCAGCAGACCGGCGCCGATAATCAAGGCAGCGCCGATCACCGTCGTCGACCGCGGCACCTCGGCGAAGAACAGGAAACCCCACAGCGGCGACCACAGGATGCCGGTGTATTCGAAGGTGGCAACGCGGTTGGCCGACGC
>NZ_RZQI01001633.1:0-480 GCF_003998335.1 Mesorhizobium sp. M7A.F.Ca.CA.002.05.1.1
GGTGCTGCAGGATGCCGACAAGGGCACCAATGCCGATGTCGTCGCCGTTGCGCCGCGCAAGGTGAGGACCATGGTGGTCAAGTCGGACGGTTCGCTGGTGCCGCGTGAAGATCCGGCAGCGCCCGCCGCGCCGCTAGTGGCCGCCACCGAGCCGGTCGATCCGGCGCCGCAGCATGTTGCCCCAGTGGCCCAAGCCGACGCGGACCAGACCGGCACCGTGGCGCCTGCCGCCGCCCAGGCGGACGACGTGCCGGCCCTCAAGCCGGTCGCCAAGCCGAAAGCCGAGGCCCAATCGGCGAACACGCCGGCAAAGGTTCCGCTCGCGCCGCAGCGTCCATCCGACCAGCCGGTCGATGTTGTCGGCGAGGTCAAGCCCGATCAGGTTGCGTCCATAGATCCGGCATCGACTGCGGCCGGCGGTGGCTCGTGGTCGATGCAGATCGCCTCGCAGCCGACCGTCGAAAGCGCTCAGTCCAGCTA
>NZ_RZQI01001634.1:0-479 GCF_003998335.1 Mesorhizobium sp. M7A.F.Ca.CA.002.05.1.1
GGCCGGACCCATGTCGACGACATAGTCGGCATGCAGGATGGCGTCCTCGTCATGCTCGACGACGATCACCGTGTTGCCGATGTCGCGCAGGTGCTTCAGCGTATCGAGCAGGCGGGCATTGTCGCGCTGGTGCAGGCCGATCGACGGCTCGTCCAGCACATAGAGCACGCCCGTGAGACCGGAGCCGATCTGCGATGCCAGCCGGATGCGCTGGCTCTCGCCGCCCGACAGCGTGCCGGAATTGCGCGACAGCGTCAGGTAGTCGAGCCCGACATCGTTGAGGAAGCGCAGCCGCTCGCGGATCTGCTTGAGCACCCGCACCGCGATCTCGTTCTGCTTGTCGTTGAGCGACGCGGGCAGGTCGGTGAACCACTGGTCGGCCTTGCGGATGGAAAGCTCGGTGACTTCGCCGATATGTCTGCCTGCGATCTTCACCGCCAGCGACTCCGGCTTCAGCCGATACCCCTTGCAGGCCGGGC
>NZ_RZQI01001635.1:0-476 GCF_003998335.1 Mesorhizobium sp. M7A.F.Ca.CA.002.05.1.1
GACGACCGCGACTGGCGTCGGGCCGAGCGCCTCGATGAGGCGGGCGCGGTCGCTTTCGCCGGGCGGTGGTGTGGCCGAGAAGTCGGGCGGCTCTTCGAACGGCGGCACGTCGGGCGCCCGCATGCCGGTCAGCGGAGCGATTGCCCGCGAAACGTCCGCTGCGTCGGTGACCAGGGTGGCGCCATCCTTGAGCAGGCCGTTGGTGCCGGCGGCGCGTGGATCGAGCGGCGAGCCCGGCACGGCGAAGACCAGCCGGCCCATTTCGCCCGCAAGCCTGGCGCTGATCAGCGAGCCCGAGCGTTGCGCTGCCTCGACCACCACCAGCCCAAGGACCGCACCCGCGACAAGGCGGTTGCGGCGCGGAAAATCCTGGGCGCGCGGCTGCCAGCCGAACGGCATCTCTGAAATGATGGCGCCACGCTCGGCGATTTCCTCGCACAGGCCGGCATTTTCAGGCGGGTAAGGCAGGTCGAGGC
>NZ_RZQI01001636.1:0-472 GCF_003998335.1 Mesorhizobium sp. M7A.F.Ca.CA.002.05.1.1
GCATTCCCGTTCACGCCAGAGTGCCGCAAGCTGATGCAGGATCTGGCCCGGCATCTTGAACGCACCCCAAACCCAGTTCGTGGCGGCGTCCTGTTGCTTGACCTGGATTTCGATCACGCGCTCGTGGTCATCGACAACGACGGCGTCGAAGAATTCCGGACGATCCACCGGGAAGAGCAGAAATGAAAGCTGATCGTCAGGCAAATGACAGAAGCCGTCCTCGGGAAACCAGATCGTGTCGGGAAGGCCGACCAGGACGACCTCATCGGACGCGACGAGAGGCGCTGCCCGAAAAATCGCATCGCAAAGTCCAACGGGATTGGGCTGCACCACGAAGAGAGCCGCGGCGTCACCATAGCCGGCAGCGTAATATTCGAGGATGTCGGATTTGCCCGATCCAATGATGAAACAGATCTTGTCGACACCAGCGTGCACCATCCGCCGCACCAGATACTCGCTCACGGCGCAGGGA
>NZ_RZQI01001637.1:0-471 GCF_003998335.1 Mesorhizobium sp. M7A.F.Ca.CA.002.05.1.1
AGTAGGCAGTAGGCAGTAGGCAGTAGGCAGTAGGCAGTAGGCAGTAGGCAGTAGGGGTCTATTCGGGTGCAAGTTTGAAAATAAGCTGGCGAAGCATTTTGCCGATGCCCTCCGTGGATGTCAGCAACTGACTAGCTTGATCATGCGTGGCAAGGCCAATGCGTTCAGCGATCTGGAGGTGTGTCTCGAATTCCTTCAGCGAGCCTTGGGCAATCCTCAGAAATTGCTGATAGGAACCTCTGTTGTCTCGGCCATAACCTTCGGCGATGTTTGCAGGAATAGAGGTTGCTGAACGGCGGATTTGGCTGGTCAACCCATACAATTCCTCTTTTGGCCATGCCTTGGTCAAAGAATAGGTGGCGACAGCCAGATCCATCCCCTGCTGCCACACGATAAGATCCTTGTAGGAATTGATCTTGCCGGTCATCTCACTGCCTACTGCCTACTGCCTACTGCCTACTGCCTACTGCC
>NZ_RZQI01001638.1:0-470 GCF_003998335.1 Mesorhizobium sp. M7A.F.Ca.CA.002.05.1.1
GTCCTGAAGCGAGCGCTTGTCCCATTCGATCACGACGCCGGTCTTCTGCTGCCATAGCGACGAGCAGGCGACCATCGGATCGTAGCCACGCGGATGGCTCCAGGTCATGCCCTTGAGGATGGGCACGCTCACAGGCCGAACTCCGCGCGGATGGCGGCACTGTGCTCGCCGATGCGGGGCGCCGCCCGATCGACCTTGGCCCTTATGCCATCGACCCGGAGCGGCGAACTGGTGGTGAGGATCGAGACATCGTCCTCGCGCGTCACAGTCTGCAGCATGTCGAGCGACTGGAACCCTTCGCTCGCCAGCATCTCCGGCCAGGTCAGCACTTTGGCGCACCAGATGTCGGCCGGCTCGAGGATATCAAGCCACTCATCGATGGTCTTGGTCGCGATCCGCTGCGCGATGATCGCCTTGATGTCGTCGCGCGCGGTGAACCAGGATGCCGGCTTGTCGCGATAGGGTGCGAG
>NZ_RZQI01001639.1:0-467 GCF_003998335.1 Mesorhizobium sp. M7A.F.Ca.CA.002.05.1.1
GAGGCAGAAATGACCAAACCTCATTTCAGGAAACTGCTCGGCGCACTGGTCGCCACATCTGTCCAGTTCGGCACGCTCGGTTTCGCGTTTGCCGATACCACCATTCTCAACGTGTCCTACGATCCGACACGCGAGCTCTACAAGGCCTATGACGAAGCTTTCGTCGCGCATTGGAAGGCCGAGACCGGAGAGACCGTCACCGTCCAGCAGTCGCATGGCGGATCGGGCGCCCAGGCCCGCGCCGTGATCGATGGCCTCGATGCCGATGTGGTGACGCTGGCACTTGAAGGCGACATCAACGCCATCGTCTCGAAGGCGAAGAAGATCAATCCGGACTGGCGCACCAAATTCGAAAACAATTCAGCGCCTTACACCTCGACCATCATCTTCCTCGTCCGCAAGGGCAATCCCAAGGGCATTCACGACTGGAGCGACCTCGTCAAGGACGGTGTCCAGGTGATTACGCC
>NZ_RZQI01001640.1:0-466 GCF_003998335.1 Mesorhizobium sp. M7A.F.Ca.CA.002.05.1.1
TTTCGAACTCGATACCGTCACCGCCGTGGCGCTCGGAGGCACCCAGCTCTCCGGCGGCATCGGCAGCCTGCACGGCACAGTGATCGGCGCGCTGGTCATGGCGCTGCTGGCTAACGGCATGAACCTCGCCAACGTCTCGCCCTTTGTTCAGACAGCGATCAAGGGCGGCATCCTGCTGGCGGTGGTCGGGTTGCAATCCCGCAAGAAAATGGGGCTCTGAGCGATGGCCGCCGTTCTCGCAAATCCGATCGCCCGGCGTCTGCTGCGCATCCCGCCGTCCTATTTTGTCTTCATCGTGCTGCTGGCGACGCTGTGGATCGCGCGGCCGAACATGCTCAACCTCAACATCATGGGCATCTTCGTCAGGCAGATCGTGCCGCTCGGCATCCTGGTGCTGGGGCAGCTCGTCGTCATGCGGGTGAAGTCGATCGACCTCTCTGGCGGCGGCATCATCCTGCTCATCAAC
>NZ_RZQI01000163.1:0-8963 GCF_003998335.1 Mesorhizobium sp. M7A.F.Ca.CA.002.05.1.1
CCGTGCCCCCGCCGGAACCGACCCTGCTCGACCGGCTGACGGCGCGTGGCAGCCGTGTCATCGCCGTCGGCAAGATCGGCGACATCTTCGCCCATCGCGGAATTTCGCAAGTGCGCAAGGCGGCAGGCAACATGGCGATGTTCGACGAGGCTCTGGGTGCGATGGATAATGCCGGCGACGGTGACCTCGTCTTCGCCAATTTCGTCGACTTCGACACCGAATTCGGTCACCGCCGCGATGTCGCGGGCTATGCTGCCGCGCTCGAGGCCTTCGACCTGCGGCTGCCGGAGGCATTTGCGAGGCTGCGGCAGGGCGATCTTCTCATCCTGACGGCCGACCACGGCAACGACCCGACCTGGGGCGGGACCGATCACACGCGCGAGCGCATTCCGGTGATCGGCACTGGACCGGGTCTCAAGGGCGGCGACATCGGACTGAGAACGACATTCGCCGACATTGGCGAGACCGTGGCCGAGCATCTCGGGCTGGCGCCCGGACGCTACGGCACGTCTTTCTATACGGCGATCGGCGGTCATGCCTGAATTGCCGGAGGTCGAAACCGTCCGGCGCGGGCTGCAGCCGGTTCTGGAAGGCGCTACCATCGCCCGCGTCGAGGCGCGCCGACCGGATCTGCGCTTTCCATTTCCCGAGAAATTCGCGCAGCGGCTGACCGGCAAGACGATCACGGCACTCGGCCGCCGGGCCAAGTATCTGACGATGGACCTGGAAGGCGGCCCCATGCTGATCTGCCATCTCGGCATGTCGGGCTCATTCCGCATAGAGACGGCCGATGGCAGCGACATGCCCGGCATCTTCCGGCACGACCGCTCGAAGAGCTCCAATCACGACCACGTCGTCTTCCATGTCGTGTCTCCGGCCGGTGCCCGGTCCCGCGTGATCTTCAATGATCCGCGCCGCTTCGGCTTCATGCTGTTTGCGGAAGGGCTGCCGGACGTTCATCCGATGCTGGCTGGACTTGGCGTCGAGCCAACCGGCAACACATTGGACGGTGCGCTGCTTGCCTCATTGATGAAGGGGCGGCGATCACCGCTGAAGGCAGCGCTTCTCGACCAGAGGCTGATCGCCGGGCTCGGCAACATCTATGTGTCGGAGGCGTTGTGGCGTGCCGGCCTGTCGCCGCTGCGCGAGGCGGGCACGATCGCCAGGCCCGGAAAGAAAGCCCAGGCCCAAAGCGAACACCTCGCGCAAGCCATTCGTTCGGTGATATCGGATGCGATCGCAGCCGGCGGCTCCTCACTGCGGGACTATATGCAGACCGATGGGGCGCTGGGCTATTTCCAGCACGCCTTCGCCGTCTACGACCGCGAAGGCAAGGCCTGCTCCAAGCCCGGCTGCGGCGGCCACATCGAACGTGTCGTGCAGAGCGGCCGATCGACCTTTTATTGCCGGACATGTCAGCGATGAGTCAGAGTAATTCCAGGAAAAGTGGGAACGGTTTCCCGTTCGGAATTGCGTCAAGACAGAGAGATGGAGCGGTTCTGCGTTTCCGTGAAACGATGAACCGCTCTAGACGAGCGTGAGCAAGGAGAAGCAGCCATGGCCTATGAGACGATCATCACCGAGACGCACGGCAAGGTCGGGCTGATCACGCTGAACAGGCCGCAGGCGCTCAACGCGCTGAATTCGCAGATTCTGACCGAGGTGGTGGCGGCCGTGAACGGGTTCAGCGCCGATCCCGGTGTCGGCGCCATGGTCATCACCGGTTCCGAAAAGGCTTTCGCCGCCGGCGCCGATATCAAGGAGATGCAGTCCATCTCCTACGCGGACGCCTACGCCCAAGACTTCTTCGTCGGCTGGGAGGAACTGACGCGGGCGCGAAAGCCTATTATCGCGGCAGTGGCGGGCTATGCACTCGGCGGCGGCTGCGAGCTGGCGATGATGTGCGATTTCATTATCGCCGCCGACACGGCCAAATTCGGCCAGCCCGAGATCACCCTCGGCGTCATTCCAGGCATGGGCGGGTCACAAAGGCTGACCCGCTTCGTCGGCAAGTCGAAAGCGATGGACATGTGCCTGACCGGGCGGATGATGGATGCCGCCGAGGCCGAGCGTTCTGGCCTGGTGTCGCGGGTGGTGCCTGCCGGCGAGCTTGTCGAGGAGGCGCTGAAGGCCGCGGCCAAGATTGCCGCTTTCTCGCTACCATCCGTGATGATGGCGAAGGAGGCTGTCAACCGCGCCTTCGAGACGACGCTTGCCGAGGGATTGCGGTTCGAGCGCCGGCTGTTTCACTCGCTGTTTGCACTGGACGATCAGAAGGAAGGCATGGCGGCCTTTGCCGAGAAGCGGAAGCCGAATTTCACCAACCGCTGACGCCAATCCCTTGGCTGCGAAGAAGATGGCTGCTGGCCGCCAAAAAGAAGGCCGGGCAGCGTTGACGCGCCGGAAAAGCTGAACTATAAGCCGCACCAACCGAGGCGGCCCCGTGGCTGCCCGTTTGTTTTTTGCGCCCTGCGGCATCCCGCATGCGCCGACCAGATCAGAAGAGAGGCATCATGGCCAATACATCCTCGGCCAAAAAGGCAACGCGCAAGATCGTCCGCCGCGCAGCGATCAACAAGAACCGCCGCTCGCGCGTCCGCACCTATATCCGCCAGGTCGAAGAGGCCCTTGCCTCCGGTGACAAGGCTGCCGCACAGGCTGCCTTCAAGATCGCGGAGCCGGAATTGATGCGTGCCGCGACCAAGGGCGTGATCCACAAGAACACGGCGTCCCGCAAGGTGTCGCGACTGGCTCAGCGGGTCAAGGTACTGTCGGCCTGACATTACTTGCCTAGACTGACGTTCTTCGAACCCGGCCGTTTGTGCCGGGTTTTTTCGTTTGCCGGCAAGCACTTAAAAAGAATGTCCGGAAACGGCGTCTTATGCGGCATTTCACAATTAGGAATAGTTTGCCGGCATATGCATGCCTGCTGGTGATCGGCATGCTTGAAACGGCCGACCTAAAGATTCTTAACTGTCAGAAATACCTTATATCTTTCAGTGACTTACAGATGGTGATCCACAGCTTGTCCACACCGGACCGGCCCGATCGGGGAGAAGTCGCTGTCAAGCGAATTATTTCAGAATATTTCTGTCAGCGCCCGGTTTTTCATATTCGCCGGAAAAGGGTTTGAATCACAATGGCTTTGTTAAAATGTGCCGTCGCGGCACGCCACTCGAACCCGCCTCCACTAACCAGATTCCTTAAAAATCCGTTAGACGTGGCCTTGCCCTATCCACAGCGATTTCGGTAGTGTCGATCTATCGAAAGGGACGGGCTCTGGCTCTTAACCCAAGCCTGAATCGGCCAGCTTAAATTGGCGGGATTTGCAACGCGGATCAAGTCCGCGGACGGTTTTGGTTTGTCTTTTTCGATACGGTAGGGGACTGGCGTAACTAGACATGGCAGGTAGACGGCGCGCCGGCGCTCTTTTCGCCGGGCGGTGTTGTATTGCCCTGACATACCCAACGCGGACTGGCTTCCATGGGCCGGCACCGGTTCCCGCGGATAATGGGCGACGTTCATCTGCCGGCGGCGGCAGCGGACATCGTAGCAAAGACTTAGGTCGCCGGAACCGGATGCAGGAGGCGCATCCCCGGTGGAAAACAGGTACGGAAGGACAAGGAAAAGATCATGCAGAGCGGCATTGAAAGGGAACTTACGGGCGACCTCCCATTTCCTGGAACTTTGATCGGAGCAAACGACATGGCGGTGTCCAGCGACGCGGAACAGAAATTCGACCGGGTCAAGACCCAGTTGAAGGCGCGCCTGGGAACCGAAGTCTATTCGAGCTGGTTTGGCCGCATGAAGGTCGCCGAGGCTTCCAAGGGCATCGTCCGCATCTCCGTGCCTACCGCCTTCCTGCGTTCATGGATCAACGGCCACTATCTCGACCTCATTTCAGAGCTGTGGAAGCAGGAGGATGCCGATCTCCTCAAGATCGACATCGTCGTGCGCACGGCAACCCGTCAGGGACGCAGCCAGGCCGAGCCAGAGGTGACGCCAGCACGCAGCAAGATGACACGGCAGACGCAGACGGCACTTGCCGCCGGCACAGTCAGCCCCAGCCGGGTGGAGCGCGCACCGGCTCCGCGTCCGGGCACACCGATCGAGAGCGAATTTCGCCACAACGTGCTGGGGTCGCCGCTCGATCCGCGCTACACGTTCGGGTCCTTCATCGAGGGACCGTCGAACCGGGTGGCCTTCGCCGCCGCCAAGGCGGTAGCGGAATCGCAATCGAGCGCAGTGCGCTTCAATCCGCTTTTCCTTCACGCAACCGTCGGGCTCGGCAAGACACATTTGCTGCAGGCCATCGCTGCGGAATCGCTGAAGCAGAACCCCAAGTCGCGCGTCGTCTATCTCACGGCCGAGTATTTCATGTGGCGCTTTGCCACCGCGATCCGCGACAACAACGCGCTGACGCTCAAGGAACAGCTGCGCGACATCGACCTGCTCATCATCGACGACATGCAGTTTCTGCAGGGCAAGTCGATCCAGCATGAATTCTGCCACCTCATCAACATGCTGCTCGACAGCGCCAAGCAGGTCGTCGTCGCCGCCGACCGGCCGCCGTCGGAACTGGAATCGCTCGAACCGCGGGTCCGTTCGCGCCTCAATGGCGGTGTCGCGCTTGAAATGTCGGCGCCCGATTTCGCCATGCGCCTCGGCATGCTCAAATTGCGCCTTGCCACGGCCAGGAGCGACGACGCATCGCTCGACATTTCGGAGGAGATCCTCAATCACGTCGCCCGCACCGTGACCGGCAGCGGACGCGAGCTGGAAGGCGCCTTCAATCAGCTTTTGTTCCGTCAATCCTTCGAGCCGCAGATCACCATCGACCGGATCGACGAAATTCTCGGCCACATCTATCGCACCGGCGAGCCGAAGCGTGTCCGTATCGAGGACATCCAGCGCATCGTGGCGCGTCACTACAATGTGTCGAAGACCGAATTGCTGTCCAACCGGCGCACGCGCACCATCGTCAAGCCGCGGCAGGTCGCCATGTACCTGTCGAAGGTGATGACGCCGCGCTCACTACCCGAGATCGGACGGCGTTTCGGCGGCCGCGATCACACCACGGTGCTGCATGCCGTGCGCAAGATCGAGGACCTTTCCGGCAACGACAACACGCTGGCGCAGGAACTTGAGCTTCTGAGGCGGTTGATCAACGACCAGGCCTGATCCTCCGGGGATGGCTGAGCCGGAACAATACCGGAATTCAATGGCTTGCCAGTGCGGCGCTGGGCCTGGATCGGGCTCGTGGCGCCGCCTGGAAGCGATCTGGATTTCGGTTTTACGACACTGGCTCGCGGACTTCGGGCGCGTTATCCCCAGAAAGCCCGCGTAGCCGGCCTGAACCGGTGGCGCGGGCTTGCGTTTGCTGGTTTTTTCCTGTCAGTTTACGCAGATTCTGAGCCTGTTCAGACCTTTCGCGGGACGCCGCTCACTGGTGACCCGTCATTCATTCAAGCGAGCCTGTTTCGTCATGCGTGTTATCCTGGAACGGTCCAATCTCCTGAAGTCGCTCAACCACGTCCATCGCGTGGTCGAGCGGCGAAACACCATACCGATCCTGTCCAACGTGCTGCTCAGCGCCGAAGGCGCCAGCCTTGAAATGAAGGCGACCGATCTCGACCTCGAGGTGACCGAAGCGACACCCGCCAAGGTGGAGCGCGGCGGGGCGACGACAGTCCCGGCACATCTGCTCTACGACATCGTGCGCAAGCTTGCCGATGGCGCCGAGGTGATGCTGAAGACGGACGAGGACGGCAACGCCATGTCAGTGACGTCTGGCCGCTCGAGCTTCCGCCTTCAGTGCCTGCCGCAATCCGACTTCCCGGAGCTCTCGGCCGGATCGTTCTCGCATATCTTCCGTCTCGACTCGGTTGCCCTGAAAGGCCTGATCGAGAAGACCCAATTCGCCATCTCCACCGAGGAGACGCGTTATTACCTGAACGGCATCTATCTGCACACGCATGAGGTCGGCGGCAAGTTGAAGCTGCGCTCGGTAGCGACCGACGGCCACCGCCTGGCGCGCGCCGAGATCGATGCGCCAGCGGGTTCCGAAGGCATGCCGGGCATCATCATTCCGCGCAAGACGGTGAGCGAGCTGCAGAAGCTCGTCGACGATCCGGATGTCGCGGTCACCACCGAACTGTCGGACACCAAGATCCGCTTCACGATCGGCAGCGTGGTTTTGACCTCGAAGCTGATCGACGGCACCTTCCCCGACTATCAGCGGGTCATTCCGACCGGCAACGACAAGAAGCTGATCATCGACCGCCAGAGTTTTGCCGCCGCTGTCGATCGCGTCTCGACCATCTCTTCCGAACGCGGCCGCGCGGTGAAGCTGTCGATCAGCGAGGGTCAGGTGACACTTGCGGTCAACAATCCCGATTCAGGCAGCGCCACCGAAGAGCTGTCCGCCGACTATTCATCCGATCCGATCGAGATCGGCTTCAACGCCAAGTACCTGCTCGACGTTGCCGCGCAACTGACCGGCACGGAAGCCAAGTTCATGCTGGCCGACGCCGGCTCGCCGACGCTGATCCACGACATGGCCGACGAGACCGCACTCTATGTGCTGATGCCGATGCGGGTGTAGCGGCACGGTGTCAGCACTTCGGTCCTGTTGTGGACCGGCAAGCGCGATATTTACGGCAACTTCTAGAGCAATTCCAGGAAAAGTGTGAAGCGGTTTTCCCGGGAAAAGCGCATAGCGCTTTCCCTTGGGAATTGCGTTAAAACAAAGAGATAGATTGGTTTTGCGTTTCCGTGAAACGATGGAACGCTCTATAGGCGGATAGCGGTTGCCGGCACAGAACCACATAAGTAAGCTTACACTTACCAATTTCCGAAACTACGCGGCGCTGACGATCGATCTGGCGCCAGGTGCCGTGGTTTTTTCCGGCGACAACGGCGCCGGCAAAACCAATCTCCTCGAAGCAATCTCCCTTTTGACACCGGGGCGTGGTTTGCGCCGCGCCCCTTACGTGGATGTCGCACGCGAGGGCGGCGACGGCGGCTTTGCATTGCATGCCCGGCTCGACGGACCTGACGGCCAGGTCGAGATCGGAACAGGCATTTCCGGCGGCGACACCGCCGGCGAAGGCGGCAGGCGGGTGCGCATCAACGGAGCGTCGGCGCGCTCGGCCGAGGACATGCTGGAATGGCTGCGCGTGGTGTGGCTGACGCCAGCCATGGACGCGTTGTTCACCGGACCGGCCGCGGATCGCCGGCGATTTCTCGATCGGCTCGTGCTGGCGATCGATCCCGGGCACGGGCAACGTGCGATCGACTACGAGAAGGCTATGCGCGGTCGTAACCGGCTGCTTACCGAAAACTCCCGGGACGACCGCTGGTTCGACGCTATCGAGACGCAGATGGCCGAAACCGGTGTGGCGATAGCCGCGGCGCGGGCCGAAATGGTGCGGCTGCTCGCCACCATGATCGACAGGCTGCCCGACACGGGACCATTTCCGCGGGCCGATATCGGCCTTTCGGGCGATCTGGAAGCCGAAATCGCCGCCGCGCCGGCGGTCGATGTCGAGGAGCGCTTCCGTCGGACGCTTGCCGGGGGCCGTGAGCGCGATCGCGCCGCCGGGCGCACCCTCGACGGCCCGCACCGTTCGGATCTGGTGGTTCGACACCGCCCCAAGGCGATGCCGGCCGAACTCTGCTCGACCGGCGAGCAGAAGGCACTGCTGGTCGGCATCGTGCTGTCGCACGCAAGGCTGACCGGCGAAATGTCGGGCATGACGCCGATCCTGTTGCTCGACGAGATCGCCGCGCATCTCGACAGCCGGCGGCGCGCGGCGCTGTTCTCCATCCTGGAGGAACTGAACTGCCAGGCGTTCATGACAGGAACCGATGCTGCGCTGTTTTCCAGTCTCCAGGGGCGCGCGCAATTCCTGACTGTCGACCATGGGACAGTTGGGCCAACGATCTAGACCATTGTGCCTCGTGTTCCTGGGCGACATCAACAGGTGCGTTGGCCCCTGACAAGGTTTTTCAGTCCCTGTATGATCAGGCAATGACCACTGCCGCCCTGACCGCAGACGAGATCGAACGCTATGCCCGCCACATCGTGCTGCCGGAGATCGGCGGCGCCGGCCAGCAAAGGCTGAAACAGGCCCGGGTGCTGGTCATCGGCGCTGGCGGACTGGGCGCGCCGGTGCTTGAATATCTTGCCGCCGCCGGCGTCGGCACACTCGGCGTGATCGATGACGACACCGTTTCGCTGTCCAACCTGCAGCGCCAGGTCATTCACGGTACCGACACTGTCGGCCTGCTGAAGACCGATAGCGCCAAGGCGGCAATCGCTCGCATCAATCCCAACACCACAGTCGAACCGCATACGTTCCGGCTGACCACGGACAATGCGCCCGCCCTCGTCGCCCGCTATGACATCGTCGTCGACGGTTCCGACAATTTCGAAACGCGCTATGCCGTGGCCGATGCCTGCGCGAGCGAAGGCAAGCCGCTGGTGCATGCCGCCGTCGGACGCTTCGATGGTTCGGTAACGGTGCTGAAGCCATTCGAAGACGGCAGGGACGGCAAGCCCAACCCAAGCTATCGCGATCTGTTTCCCGAGGCGCCGCCGCCGGGCCTGGTGCCGTCCTGTGCCGAAGCCGGCGTGCTTGGCGCGCTGACCGGCGTCGTCGGTACGCTGCAGGCGATGGAGGCGATCAAGCTGATCACCGGCATTGGCGAGCCGCTGGTCGGCCGGCTGCTGCTCTATGATGCGCTGGCGGCGCGCTTCGACACCATCCGCTACAAGAGAAGCTGAATTCTTGGACCGGAACGAAGCTGTCTCCATCACGCGGATCCCGACCGATTTCGACCGTTGGGACGATGTGCTCGCATTGATCATGCGCGCTTTCGCTTCGATGGACGGCGTTGTCGACCCGCCCTCCTCGGCCCACCATCTGACCGCCGACACCCTGAGCGACAAGGCGCGGCTG
>NZ_RZQI01001641.1:0-461 GCF_003998335.1 Mesorhizobium sp. M7A.F.Ca.CA.002.05.1.1
ATTTCCACTTCGGCAAGGATCGTCAAGGCGGCCCGGCCTACCTGATGGCGGCCGGCGAGCGTCACGGCTTCGGCGTCACGCTCGTCGACGCCTTCCGGGACGAGGGCGCCGAGGTGGTGTCGTCCAGCCGCATCCGCGGATTGCTGGGCGAGGGCGAAGTGGCCGAAGCCGCCGGTCTGCTCGGCTACCGCTTCACCGTCGAAAGCGAAGTGGTCGGCGGACAGCAGCTTGGCCGCACCCTTGGCTTTCCAACCGCGAATATGAGGCTGTCGGCTGAAGCCGCACTCAAGGAGGGCATCTATGCCGTCCGCTTCCGCCGCGCCGACGGCACGCTTCACGACGGCGTCGCCAGCTTCGGCCGGCGCCCGACCGTCAATGACAATGGCACGCCGCTGCTGGAAACCTTCGTCTTCGACTTCTCCGAAGACCTCTATGGCGAGGTCTGTCAGGTTTCCTTCTTC
>NZ_RZQI01001642.1:0-459 GCF_003998335.1 Mesorhizobium sp. M7A.F.Ca.CA.002.05.1.1
GCCACCAAGGGCGCCGAAGTGGTCTCGCTCGACGCCTTCCGCAAGAAATAGGCCGGCGACTTACGCCGTGGCCGAAATCGTCAATCTCCGCCAGGCCCGCAAGCAAAAGGCGCGGGACGAAAAGCTGCGCGCCGCCGAACAGAATCGCGCGCTGCACGGCCGCTCCAAGGCCGAAAAAGAACGCGACCGCATCGCCGCCGACAAGAGTGAAAAATTCGTTGCCGGGCATCGTCGTGAAAAGCCCGGCGACCCTGACCACCTATGAGCCCGGTCGAAAAGCGTTCGGTGACCATTCGCGGCCACCGCACCAGCTACTCGCTCGAAAAACCCTTCTATGACGACCTCGTCGCGATCGCGGCGACCAGAAAGCTGACGCTTGCCGCGCTTGTCGCCGAAGTCGACGTGACAAGGCCCCGCGACACCAACCTGTCCTCTGCGTTGAGGCTCCATGTCCTGGAG
>NZ_RZQI01001643.1:0-459 GCF_003998335.1 Mesorhizobium sp. M7A.F.Ca.CA.002.05.1.1
CATCTGCGGCGCGCACTTGATGAAGAGGGCGTCGCGCACGGCGAAGAAGCCCTGCCGATGCGCGCCTCTGAAGATTTCGGCCTGTTCGGCCACAGTGCCAAGTCGGCGATGTTCTTCCTCGGTGCAGGCGAGCGGCACCCTGCCTTGCACAATCCCGACTATGACTTTCCCGACGACCTGATCCCGATCGGGTCAAGGATCTTCATGCGCACGGCACGTAATTTGCTGGGCTGACCTCCGCCGACCCCAACACCGAAAGGAACACGCAATGCCAACGATGCCAAAGAACACGATTTGCCTCTGGTTCGACAAGGACGCCGAGGCTGCGGCTCGCTTCTACGCGGAGACCTTTCCCGACACCAGGGTGGGCGCCGTTCACCGTGCGCCGAGCGACTTTCCGTCCGGCAAGAAAGGCGACGTGTTGACGGTCGAATTTACCGTTGCCGGCATTCCCTGCAT
>NZ_RZQI01001644.1:0-454 GCF_003998335.1 Mesorhizobium sp. M7A.F.Ca.CA.002.05.1.1
CCCCAGGGCGAAGCCCTTGGCGATGGTGTTGCGGATGAACTCGTGCGTTTGTTTCATCACACCCTCCCTAGGGCAAAGCCCTTGGCGATGTAGTTGCGGACGAACCAGATCACGAGCGCGCCTGGAAGGATGGTGAGCACGCCGGCGGCGGCGAGCACGCCCCAGTCGAGCCCGGAGGCCGAGACCGTGCGCGTCATGATCGCCGCGATCGGCTTGGCGGCGGTCGTGGTCAAGGTGCGCGCGATCAGCAGCTCGACCCATGAGAACATGAAGCAGAAGAAGCAGGCCACGCCGACGCCGCTGGCGATCAGCGGCATGAAGATTTTTAGGAAGAAGCGCGGGAAGGAGTAGCCATCGATATAGGCGGTCTCATCGATCTCCTTCGGCACGCCGGACATGAAACCCTCGAGGATCCACACCGCCAGCGGCACGTTGAACAGGCAGTGTGCCAGCG
>NZ_RZQI01001645.1:0-454 GCF_003998335.1 Mesorhizobium sp. M7A.F.Ca.CA.002.05.1.1
ACCAAAAGACTTTTGCCTTATCCATTCGCGCCCTCCATTGAAGCTCAAGGCGAGCAGGCCGATTGCGGCATTGGCTGCAGCCGGTAGACCTTGTCGTCGGATTTCGTCTTGCCGTCGGCGGCCTTCGAACACAGGTCGACGATCGCGAGCGCGCTGTTGGGGTTGGCCAGCATCATCGTGCCATTGGCGCCACGCTTGAGGAAAATCTCCTTCTGCGCGATGTCGCAGGAAGAATCGCTCATCTTCGAACTGGCCGCGCAGCGCCACTGATCGGCTTCGCCCTGGCAGGAATAGGTCTGCGTAACCTCAGCCGATTTCTGCCGTGTGGTGACGGTAACGGCAATGTCGGCGCCGTCTGGCCAGTTGGCGGCGTCGCCACCCGAGGCGAAGGACGCCAGCTCTACCTTGCCGCGGAAAACCCGGATCGACCGGGTGAGTTGATCGGGGTGCGAGC
>NZ_RZQI01001646.1:0-453 GCF_003998335.1 Mesorhizobium sp. M7A.F.Ca.CA.002.05.1.1
ATCACTGACCAGGCCTTCGTGGACGTGGTCTTCCCGATCCTCGGCGAGACGTTCGGCGACATCAGGCCGGCGGCGACGATGATCGTCTGCCAGCTCAACAGATCGGAAATGAAGATCGAGATCGAGGTGACGGCGCTGCGGCGCACGGCTTGAAAGGCGACCGACGATGAAAGTCCGGCGCATCGTTGCCAATATCGAGACATCGGATGCCACTGCGGCCAAGCGTTTCTATCAGGATGTCCTCGGCCTCGATGTGCTTATGGACCTTGGCTGGATCGCCACCTACGGCTCGCAAGCAAAGATGGATGTCCAGGTCAGTTTCATGGCGCAAGGCGGCTCCGAAACGCCGGTGCCGGATCTTTCGATCGAGGTCGATGATGTCGATGCGGCGCTCGATGCCATGAAAGCGGCGGGCTTCGCCATCGAATACGGACCGGCCGACGAGCCCTGGGG
>NZ_RZQI01001647.1:0-452 GCF_003998335.1 Mesorhizobium sp. M7A.F.Ca.CA.002.05.1.1
CACCTGGTCGGGATGGATCGCCATCTTGCCGGTGAAGCCATCGCGCTCGGCCTCCGTGCATTCCACTTCGAAGGCCGCTATGTCGCGAAAATTCGGGAAGACGGTGTCGATCGCCGCGACCTCCGCCGCACCGGCGGCAAGTATGGTCATTGTGCGAGCGTGGCGGAACACGTCCGTGTAGCGGCCATGCTCGTCGCGGACGCTGCGCGCGCCGATCGCCGCCGACAGGTCTTCAGCGCCCCAGGTGAGGCCGGCAAGCCGCGCACTTGTCCCGGCATAGGTCGCCGCCGCCAGCACGCCTGCCGGCGTTTCGGTGATGATCGGCAGGATCTTGATCGCGCCGTCGGCCAAGCCATTTTCGGCCTCGCGCACCCTGAGCTTTGCCGACAGATGCTGCACATCCTGGCCGCTGTTCGACTTGGGCAGCATGATGCCGTCGGGTCGTGCCGGCA
>NZ_RZQI01001648.1:0-450 GCF_003998335.1 Mesorhizobium sp. M7A.F.Ca.CA.002.05.1.1
GCCGATCACCCGTGCCGCCGGCTACGGCAAGCAGCGTCCGATCGTCAACCCGGCAAAGCCTTCCGAAGTGGTCGGCACGGTCAGCGAAGCCGCCGCAAAGCAAGTCGCGACCGCCGTGCGCTTTGCGGTGGAAGCGCAGCCGGCCTGGGCAAAACGTCCCGTTGCCGAGCGCGCTGCCATCCTCAATCGTGCCGCCGATATCTATGAGGCGAATGCGGTCGAGTTCTTTGCACTCGCCACCCGCGAGGCCGGCAAATCGCTGGCCGACGGCGTCGCCGAAGTGCGCGAGGCCGTCGACTTCCTGCGCTACTACGCCACCGAGGCGGCCAATGCGGAGGCGGGCACGCAAGCGCGCGGCGCCATCGTCTGCATTTCACCGTGGAATTTTCCGCTCGCCATCTTCACCGGCCAGATCGCGGCCGCGCTCGTCACCGGCAATTCGGTCATCGC
>NZ_RZQI01001649.1:0-448 GCF_003998335.1 Mesorhizobium sp. M7A.F.Ca.CA.002.05.1.1
GTCAGCTGCTATCCAGCCGCGACCTTCGATCTTCTCACGGATTCTGTCGCGCTGGAGCGAAAGCCGGAACGCACTTGGCTTCGGCTTCATGCTTCCGGCGGCTGCACTGCTGCTTGTCTTCCTGACCTATCCGCTGGGGCTCGGCGTCTGGCTCGGCTTCACCGATGCCCGCATCGGCCGCCCCGGCATCTTCATCGGCGTCGAAAACTATGAATACCTGTGGAGCGACGCCGTCTTCTGGCTCTCCGTCTTCAACACCTTGCTCTACACGATCAGCGCCTCGATCCTGAAATTCGCGCTCGGCCTCTGGCTGGCGCTCATCCTCAACCAGAACCTGCCCTTCAAATCGTTCTTCCGCGCGATCGTCCTGCTGCCGTGGGTGGTGCCGACGGTGCTCTCGGCCATCGCCTTCTGGTGGATCTACGATTCGCAGTTCTCCATCCTGTCG
>NZ_RZQI01001650.1:0-447 GCF_003998335.1 Mesorhizobium sp. M7A.F.Ca.CA.002.05.1.1
GACCGCTATGACTATGCCGGCGAGGGTTTTTCGACCGAAGGGCTGCCGCGCGACGAAATCGCCGAGCCGTTCAAGAGCCCTGACCGCATCCCGCCGCGCGGCGACCATGAACCGGGCGAATACGCGGATCTGGTGCGCAAGGCGATGGATTCGTTCAAGCGCGGCGACCTGTTCGAGGTCGTGCCCGGCCAGATGTTCTACGAGCGCTGCGAGACGCAGCCATCCGAGATTTCGCGCAAGCTGAAAGCCATCAATCCGTCGCCCTATTCCTTCTTCATCAATCTGGGCGAAGGCGAATATCTGATCGGCGCCTCGCCGGAAATGTTCGTGCGCGTCAACGGCCGCCGCGTCGAGACCTGCCCGATCTCAGGCACCATCAAGCGCGGCGACGACGCCATTTCCGACTCAGAGCAGATCCTGAAACTGCTCAACTCGAAGAAGGACGAA
>NZ_RZQI01000164.1:0-8899 GCF_003998335.1 Mesorhizobium sp. M7A.F.Ca.CA.002.05.1.1
CGGGCGCGCCGTCTGAGGCCGGACCTTCGACGGCGATGGAGTTGACCTTGCCGCATGACCTGTCGCCATGGGGCATGTTCATGGCGGCCGACATTGTCGTCAAGGCGGTGATGATCGGGCTGGCCTTTGCCTCCCTCGTCACCTGGACGATATGGCTGGCCAAGTCGCTGGAGCTTTTCGGCGGCAAGCTGCGCATCCGTCGCGCCGTGCGGGCGATCGGCGAGGCCGCCACGCTGAAGCAGGCCAGCCGCACCCTCGACCGCAGCGGCGGGCCCGGCGCGCTGCTGGTGCGGGCGGCCGAGGAGGAGACCGCACTCTCGGCCGGCGCGCTCGATCATGTCTCGGGCGATGGCCTCAAGGAACGGGTCACGTCGCGCCTGTCGCGCATCGAGGCGGCGGCGGCGCGGCGCATGTCGCGCGGCACCGGCGTGCTGGCGACGATCGGGTCGACCGCGCCCTTCGTCGGCCTGTTCGGTACGGTCTGGGGCATCATGAACGCCTTCATCGGCATCTCGCAGGCGCAGACCACCAATCTCGCAGTGGTCGCGCCGGGCATCGCCGAGGCGCTGCTGGCCACCGCGATGGGCCTGGTCGCGGCGATACCGGCCGTCGTCATCTACAACGTCTTTGCCCGCTCGATAGCCGGCTATCGGCAGATCCTCGCCGATGCCTCGGCCGGGGTCGAACGGCTGGTCAGCCGCGACCTGGACTTCCGCACCGTCGCGCCGGCAACGCCACTGGCGGCGGAGTAGCGCCATGGGAAGCAGAATCCGACAGACCATGGATGACGATCTCGAGGAAAGCCACGAGATCAACGTCACCCCGTTCATCGATGTCATCCTGGTGCTGTTGATCATCTTCATGGTCGCGGCGCCGCTGGCCACGGTGGATGTCAATGTCGACCTGCCTGGTTCGACGGCAACGCCCGCGCCGAGGCCCGAGACACCGCTGTTCCTGACGCTGAAGAACGATCTGACGCTGGCGATCGGCAATGACAGCGTGCCGCGCCCGGCTTTCGCCACGACGCTGGACGCCAAGACCAAGGGCGACAAGCAGACGCGCATCTTCCTGCGCGCCGACAAGGCGGTCGCCTATGGCGACCTGATGGAGGCGATGAATCTATTGCGCGGTGCCGGCTATCTGAAGATCGCGCTGGTGGGCCTGGAGACGGCTCCCGCGTCCAATGCCCCGGCGCCCGCAGCCACTGGTGCGGCGGCGCCATGACGCAAGCGGTCGCCGTGCCCTCGGTCCAGCTGTCGCGCTTCGGTTGGCGCGACCTTGGCTTGTGGGCCGGTGCTGCCGCGCTGGTCCTTGGAGCCCATGTCGCGGTCGCCTATGCAGTGCAGAACCTCACAATGGTCACCGAAGCGGATGGCGGTCCACCCCCCGCGCAGATGATCGAGATGGCACCGATGGTGGTGATGCCGGCCGTGGAAGAGCAGGTCGCCGCGCTGGACGCGGTGACGCCAGATCAGACCGAACCGACACCGACGACCGAGCCGACACCTGAAGAACCGGTCGAAAAGGCCGAGCCGGTTGTCGAGCCGCCGGAAGCGGTCGCGCCAGACGAGACCGAACCCACCCAGACCGAATCTACCCAGGCCGAAACGGCTGAACAGGTCGATCAGCCGCCGCCGGATGAGGTCATCCCGGATGTGGTCGAGGCTGTCACGCCAGACGTCGTCATTCCCTTGCCGCAGCCGAAACCGGTCGAAATTGTCAAAGACAAGAAACCGGTCGAGGCCAAGGCGAAGAAGCCTGTCGAGAAGCCCAAGCCGCGGCTTAAGAAGGAGAAGGCGGCTCCGTCGAAGACGGCAGCCGTCGCCAGCGCCGACGCACGGCCCGCGGCCAGGACCGCCGCGCCGAAGGCGGCGGAATCGACGTCTCGCTCCGGCGACTCCAGCAAATGGGACTCCCGTCTGGGTGCTTGGATCAAGCGGCACACACGCTATCCCAGTTCTGCCAAGGCCCGACGCGTGGAGGGCAGGCCATATGTCGCCTTCACGGTCGACTCGTCCGGCCGGGTCCTGTCTGCCAGGCTCTCTCGTTCCTCGGGGGATGCGGATCTGGACCGTGCGGCGCTCGCCGTGCTGCAAGGCGCCACGGTGCCGAAACCGCCACCGGAACTCGGCTCGCGTCTGAGCCGTACAGCGCCGTTCGTGTTCAGCCTGCGCAACTAGAGCAGTTCACCGTTTCACGGAAACGGCTAACTGCTCTAATTCTTTGGTTTGACGCAATTCCCAAGGGAAAACGCTCTGCGTTTTCCCGGGAAAACCATTTCACACTTTTCCTGGAATTGCTCTAGGACCGAATTTGTTCGGGCCGGCCTGTCAATAGGCCAGTGACAGGCTCAGGGCCTCGACCTGTTCGAGATAGAAACGGCATTTCGTGCGCAAGGGCCCGAGGCCCGGGTCATCGGCGCCGTTGATCTCGATGGTCTGCATCATGAAGTCGAAATGGGCGTGGAAAGCGTCCACTGTACCCCAGAGACTGTCGGCCTGGCAGCTGTCGGCAATCGCCATCGAGACGAGTTGGCGGGCCTCGACCCGCGCGGCGTCAGGCGATGGCGGCCGCCTGGCGATCAAGACGTCGAGCCGGCTGAAAACGCCTTCCCTGGCATCGACGCTTCTGATGTTGGCTATCATGTTCATGTGCAGGTCCCCCTTGGCATTCCAGACGCGCAATAGGTTCCGGTCTGAAATTGAAAAACTGGTGATCAGAGCATTTTCAGCGGCGCCAATGAACGCGTCGCGTTTGGCATCAAGTTTGAGCGACCGGATGCCGGTCCTGCGGGCAGGATGCAATCAGGGCCGGGATTGCGGTTGCATCGGAGGGGTGGCCCCTGATGATGTTGGCGACCTCGGCATCGGCCTGCTCGAACCAGTAGACCATGTCGGCGCGGCGCAGGTCCGTCACGGCCTTCTTCAGCAACGGCAGCAGGCTTTGCAACGCGCACAGCGTCTCCCAGCGGTTTGGCCGGGAGGTCGAGCCGGCCACCGCGCATGCGGCTGACGACTGCATGTCGCTACGCTCTCCGTGGCTGGGCGGCCCGAGTGTCCTTTGCCTGCGCCTTGGGGTGCAGCGGGTTGCCGCTGAGCTGCGCATGCCTGGCCGGCCGTGCGCCGCGAAGAACGTCGAAGGCCTCTGCATAGGCCATGCCCAGCAGATAGGAGATCATCGGAAAACGGCTTGCTTCGGCCATCTGCACGAGCTCATTGGTCATCGACGAAATATATTGAAGGCTATCGATTTCCGACTGGCGTAAGGATTGATTTGGCACGTGCTGCTCCTGTCTCTGGTTATACCCTAGGGAACGCGTTACTGGCTGTGATGCACATAGTTGGTCGGCTAATTGATGGACTGGCCCGCCGTGGACGGATCTCTTTCCGGCGTCGAGAGGGTCAAGGCATAGATCGGTGCGTCGGTGAAACTGTCGAGACCAAGCAGCCGCTTGATGGCGGAATGGCTGAGCGCGGCTGTCGGACATGCCGACAGGCCATGATTGGTCGCTGCCAGCATGATGTTCTGGCCGATATGGCCGGCCTCGATCAGCACGACACGATAGGCGTTGGCGTCCTCATATTTCCACATCGTGCGATCTAGCTTGGCGCAAAGCAGGACAAGGCACGGCATGGCGTCGGCCCACTCCTGTCCGCCGACCAGTTCGGAGATTTTCGGCAGATGGTTTGCGGAAATCCTGCCAAGGTCGTGATCCGCGGCGGAATAGTGATAGACACCGGGTTCGAGGCCATCGACGCCGAGCGCGACCACATAGGCCTCATAGGGATTTCGCGCGCCGCCTGAAGGGGTCATGCCGAGCGGCAGGGTGCCAACGCAATTGGCGGTCTCGCCGATGATGCCGAGCCCTGCGAACAGGCAATCGGAAAGCTGTTTGGCCGTGATGGTGGGCTGAGCCGCCGTGCGGTTGGTGCGGCGCCGCGCCATCAAGCTGAGAAGTTCATTGTCTTCCAGTGCATTCGGCAGCTGGATGGCGCCTGCGGAATTCTTGAGCATGAGGTTCGGCTGCGGCGTATGGCCGGCGCGTTCTATCTGCCGCTCTTCCGCTTGCTCGATGGTCATGTATTCGCTGTCCTGGACACAGAAATGCATCAGCGCCGTCGGAAGCCCCCAACTCCATTGTCCTGAAAACTGTTCCTCCTGCTCGGCGAGAGGCGATCCGGCTGTGACCAGCGCGGAGAAATCGAGCAACTGGGGAACGACAGCCTTCAACTCGGACTTCGACCATCCATGGGCGCGGGCAATGTCCGCCGTCGATGCCCATTTGTCCCACGAAGCGAGAAGGCCGACCATCTCAGGACTGCATTCAAACACGCTCCTGGTCAGGAAGTTGCATGCCGTGACCTTGTTCGGTCCGGGGTAGAAAACAAGCGTTTTCGAAGAGCGCATTTTCATGAAGCTGATTGCCATCTGTGGAGCCGAGGCGCCGACAAGCAAGACGCTCGTCGGCGCAGAACGGCTTCAGCGCTTGTTGTAGTGCATGCCCTGCGAAAAGAAGACGGTCTGCGTGCCGGCGGCAATCGTCAGCTTCGGAGCATTGGTCACTTTCTTGGCCATTTTCATCCCTTTCCTGACCCCAATTTGGGATCCGTTGAAAGACCCCCGGAACGGGATCCGCGTGAAGAAAGGTAAGGTCGGAAGAGTTAATGGTTTGTTAAAATTATAGTAAAACCACGATCCTAAGACGGACCCGTGGATTATCTTTCCTGGCATTAAAGTGTAAAATATCGATTTTATTCAGATACAGAGTAGACAATCGTTGGCATACGCTTAATTGGCGTACGCTTATTCTTATTTGGCGTAAGACACGGCGATCCGAGGGGTTAGCCCAACCCGTCCCGGGTGAGGCTGACAACCAGTTGATCGACGCCCGGATCGTCGAGATTGATGACATGCGCCATGCTGATGGCATCCCTTGGGTGGATGTTGGCAATGTCGCGCCGCATGATGACGGACACGAATGCCGGGCCGGCCTCCGTCAGAAGCATGGCCTTGCCCATCAGCACCGGTTCGGAGATGGGAGCCCATTGCACGGAGATCAGCGACGGCTCCCCGGTCTGGCGGCGATTGATGCCGCTGAAATAGATCCAGTTCAGCCGCGAGATCGCCACGCCATAGTGATTGCCGCGCGCTCGTGCCCAGGTCGATCCCCGGCGCTCCGACCATCCGGTGACCCTTCGGAAGGTGACCAGTTCGGCTTCGCGCCTCACGAAGGTCACCGAGCGCATCAGGAGGTCGAGGCGGCCCGGGATCGAGAAATAGGTGAAATAGGTGCCGCCCGCGATCGAAGGACTGGGAGGGCGGATCATCTGGTTGAACAGGCTCTCGGAAACCGGCGGCAGGCCACGCATCGCCGGCTCGGGTGCGCCGGGATCCTGGTACAGTTCGGCTTCGTCGATCCGAAAGTAATCGCATATCAGCTTGGCGGTAGCTTTGTTGGGAACGGTCTGCCCTTGCAGATAGCGTTCGAATTGCGTGCGATTGATGCGCAGCTCACGGCATACCGCACTTACGGAGGCATGGTCCTTGCACAGCCGTCTAAGGTTTGCAGCGAGATTGTCGCGAATTGACACGTCTTTGCTTCCGCAGGCGGATTTTTCATTTCGACTCGAAATCGATCTAGCGTCTCCGGTCGCCCCCGCCGAAACGCCCTGGTCACAACGCACAGAAAAAACTGATTTGGTAACGTCAATTTAGTGGGGTGGTTTCCAAAAAAAACGGAAACAATCAGCGAGCTCTTCCGCCATAAGTCCAATTGACAAAAGTTTTGCCGGATATTGCGAAATAGGCGATGTAGCGCGGCCTTTTAAGGTGCTGGCACAGCAAATGCCAACCGCGGGGGCAAGCCGGGACGAGCGTCGCGGACTGCATGTGGCGCAAAGATGGGCATCTGGCGCGCAGCGTGGAGAATTATTCCGCTGGTGGAGCTGAGGAGGATCGAACTCCTGACCTCGTCATTGCGAACGACGCGCTCTCCCAGCTGAGCTACAGCCCCGTCCAGCGGATGGGCGCATTTATCGGGCGCCGCGGTTTCCTGTCAAGGCGGAGGTTTGCCGAAATCCAGTGCCGTCAAGCGTCGATCTGGCGCCGGCGGAAAGCGGCCCTTGCCGGTTTTGTGTATTCGCGCCTTCGTTGGGGTGTCGGCGACATGCCCTACAGTCCGACCGGGCCGGTATTGGCGCTCCACAGAAAGGCGGCCCTTGCCGGTTTCGCGTGCAATGGCTACATGTCGGCAACAATTGGAGACCGGCATGCTCGCCCTCATTCAAACAATCGTCATGGCGCTTGACCTCTACTGGTGGATCATCATCGCCTCGGCGATCTTTTCCTGGCTCTACGCCTTCAACGTCGTCAATTCGAAGAACCAGTTCGTCGGCAGCATCGGCAACATGCTCTACCGGCTGACCGAGCCGGCGTTGCGGCCTATCCGCCGCTTCATGCCGGACCTTGGCGGCATCGACATCTCGCCGATCATCCTGCTTCTGATCCTGTTCTTCCTGCGGCAGTTTCTGCTCACCACGGTGGCGCCTCTGATCCTGTGAGCAGGATGACCTTATGAGCACGCCGTTTCGCCTGCGCGAAAACGGCGCCGAGCTGTTTGTCCGGCTGACGCCAAAGGCTGCGCTGGACAGGCTCGAAGGCTTCGAGGCCACGGCGGACGGGCGAAGCCATCTGAAAGCGCGCGTCCGCGCCGTGCCGGAAAACGGCGCCGCCAATCATGCGCTCGAAAAGCTGCTGGCCAAGGCTCTGGGCGTGCCCGGGTCCGCTGTCTCGGTTGTCGCCGGCGGCACCGCGCGGCTGAAGACCGTGCGCATTGAAGGCGATCCGGCGAAATTGGCGAAAAGCATCGAGGCGCTCGGCCATCAATCCTGATGTCCTTGGCCGTAGGGGTTCAATCGCCCAATGGCAAACGCGGATCGTCGACTTTCAACGTGTTAACGCTCTGCTTGATGCGGCGCAGATTCTCCAAAACCCTCGGTCCGCGCGTCTCGGCGACCGAGGTGACGATCATGTCGACGATCGACAGCAGCGCATAGCGAGACGATGTCGGCTTGTAGATATTGCCGTCCTCGAGCGACTGGAAATGGATGACCGTGTCGGCGACCTTGGCGAGTGCGGAGTCCGGCGGGGTGATGGCGATCGTGGTGGCGCCATATTGCTGGGCGACCTGCACCGCATCGATGACCGATCGCGCATAGCCGGAGACGGAGAAGGCGATCAGCGTGGTGTCGGGGGTGGCAACGGCGGCGTACATGCGTTGCAACTGTCCGTCGATCTGCGCCAGCACCGACACGCCAAGCCTGAACAGCCGGTTCTGCATTTCGGTCGCCATCATGGACGAAATGCCACCGGAGCCGATGCACAGCACATTACCGGAAACAGCGATGCGTGCGGCGACGGCGACCAGCGTCGTCATGTCGAGGTTTTCGCTGGCGCGCTGGATGGCCGATATCGCCGCTTCGGTGATGGCGGAAGCGATGCGCTGTTCGCGGGCATCGCGGCTCAACGGCTCCGGCGACAGATACTGGCCGCCGATGGCGATGGCTTGCGCCAGATAGAATTTGAAGTCGCGCAGGCCCTCGCAGCCGAGGTTGCGGCAGAACCGCGTCACCGTCGGCTCGCTGACACCGACGCGCAAGGCAATTTCCGAAATCGCCGCTTTGGAAACGAAATCGAGGTCTGCCAGCACGAAGCCGGCCAGCTTGCGATCCGACTTCGTTCCGTCCTGCGACATCAGCTGCAGCCGCGTGATGATGTCGGCCGGCGTCTTCATAGAGGCAGGCCCGTTGCCTTGTCGAACAGATGGATGTTGCCGGGGTCGACCGAGACCGGCAGCAGGTCTCCCGGCCTGACCGGCACCCTGTCGCGGAACACGGCGCGTACCGTATCAGCACCGATAGCGCCATAGACATGTGTTTCGGAGCCGGTGGGCTCGACGACATCCACTCTGATCGCCATCGCGTCGACAGCCTCGCCGACGATAAAATGCTCGGGCCGGATGCCAGCCTCCACCGCGCTGTCCGCCGGCACCTGTTTGCCGGCAAGCGCAAGCCGCCCGCCACCGGCCGATTCGAACCAGGTTTTCTCAAGCGTCGTCTTGAGCGAACCGGACACAAAGCTCATCGACGGCGAGCCGAGGAAGGAGGCGACGAACTTGTTGGCAGGCCTGTCATAGAGTTCCAGCGGCGCCCCGACCTGCTGGATTCTGCCGCGGTCCATCACGACGATGCGGTCGGCCATCGTCATGGCCTCGATCTGGTCGTGGGTGACGTAGACGATCGTCGATTTCAGCCGCTGGTGCAGCGCCTTGATCTCGACGCGCATCTGCACGCGCAATTGCGCGTCGAGGTTGGACAGCGGCTCGTCGAACAGGAACACAGACGGCTCGCGCACGATGGCGCGGCCCATGGCGACGCGCTGGCGCTGGCCGCCCGACAGCTGGCGGGGATAGCGGTCGAGATAGGAGAAGAGATTGAGGACGCCGGACGCCTTCTTGACCTTCTCATCGATCACCGTGCGCGTCTCGCCGCGGATCTTCGGGCCAAAGCCGATATTGTCAGCTGCCTTCAGATGCGGAAACAGCGCATAGGACTGGAACACCATGGCGATGTTGCGCTGCTGTGGCGGCAGCGCGTTGGCGCGCACGCCGCCGATCAACAGGTCGCCGGAGGTGATCGTCTCCAGGCCGGCCAGCATGCGCAGCAAGGTCGACTTGCCGCAGCCGGACGGGCCGACGAGGACGACGAACTCGCCGCTCTTGATATCGAGGCTGATGTTCTCGAGGATCTTGTGCTGGCCGAAGGATTTCGACAGATCGCGAAACTCGACATCGGTCATTGTCACGCTCCCAGAATGTCGTCGATGAAGGGCAGGCAGCCGG
>NZ_RZQI01001651.1:0-446 GCF_003998335.1 Mesorhizobium sp. M7A.F.Ca.CA.002.05.1.1
CACCCGGCCCAGGTGTTCATGGTGCTGCTGGAACTCGACCTCGCCGGCCGCCTCGAGCGCCATGCCGGAGGGAATGTTTCGCTGGTGTTCGGGGAGCCTTCCGTCTGACGCTGTTCGCATTTTCGCGCCGCCGAACTCCTTCGAGAAGCTCGGCGAGGATGGCCTTTTCAGCCGGCTTTCCGCTTTGCCGCGCCTGTGCTCATCTGTTCGACGCCAAGACCGGCCGGCGATTGCAGGGCAAAGGTCTGATATCCCGAGGCAAAGGTCTCAAGCAAAAGTTGGCTCTTGCCACTCGCGTCCGTTGGCACCAATCTCGCTCAGCCGCTCATCGGTGGATGTCGGCATGACAGGATCTTGCCATGACCCGCGATCAGATGCTCGCCCACCTGCGGTCCGCCGATGCCGTCGCGCGCGACACGGCGGCGCATGGGCACCATCCCTTCGGT
>NZ_RZQI01001652.1:0-446 GCF_003998335.1 Mesorhizobium sp. M7A.F.Ca.CA.002.05.1.1
CGGTCGAGGAGATCGACCTGCCCTTTATCGGCCGCGATTTCTTCGCCGATTTCTGCAGGACGGTTGCCTCCGCCGTCGCCGGCACGATGCGGGCCGAAGCGCTGCGCGTCGGCCGTTCCGTTACCGGTGACATCGAGCGGGCGACGCGGGTGCTCGCCCGCTTCGGCGAAATGGTGTCGGCCGGCGAGACCTATGCCGACCTGCAGCGGCTGCATGCCGCCTCGCGGCAGCTGATTTCGGAGACCGTGCAGTACGACGCCGTGCTGATGCCGGTCATTGCCCACCCGCCGCTCGCCTGCGGCGCCATGGATCCCAAAGGCGCCGACGAGCTCATCGAGAACCTGCTCGACAAGCTTCACCTGACACCCTTGCTGAAGCTGAAGCCGTTCTTCGGCCAATTGATGGACAAGAGCCTCTGGTTCACCCATTGGCCGGCGATCCAGAAT
>NZ_RZQI01001653.1:0-446 GCF_003998335.1 Mesorhizobium sp. M7A.F.Ca.CA.002.05.1.1
GAGGCCCGGCGGCAAGTTCGCCACCGCCGACCTGATCGGCCTGCCCTGGCAAGTGATCGTCGGGCCGCGTGGTGTCGCAGCCGGCGAGATCGAGATCAAAAATCGCAAGACCGGCGAGCGCGAGACGCTGCCGATCGCAGACGTGAAGAAGCGCTTCGGTGTCGCCGCATGAACGAGGCGGTGGCGGCAAGACCGGTCGGCGCCGGACCCTTTTCCATCTTCGAGCGCATGGTCGCCTGGCGCTATCTGCGTTCGCGGCGCAAGGAGACGGTGATCTCGGTGATCGCCTCGATCTCGTTCCTCGGCATCATGCTGGGCGTCGCCACGCTGATCGTGGTCATGGCGGTGATGAACGGTTTCAGGGCGGAGCTTTTGACGCGCATCCTCGGCGTCAACGGCCACCTGATCGTGCAGCCGCTCTATTCGCCACTGGCGAACTACGCGCA
>NZ_RZQI01001654.1:0-444 GCF_003998335.1 Mesorhizobium sp. M7A.F.Ca.CA.002.05.1.1
GAATCGGCCAATCGCCTGAGATAGAGCTCGATGCGCAGCCGCAACCGCTGGCGGGGGTAGAAGAAGCCGAAGGCAATCAGCAGCGAGGCGGCATTGGCGCCGATATAGAACCACGACCATATCCAGACGCTGTGATGCGCAGAGAACATGAACAGCACCGCGCCAAGCGCCCGCAACGCGGTCGCCAGGATAGCCAGCAGCGCGGCGCGGCCGAATTTGCCCAGGCCATTGTTGACGATCAGCGCCACCTCGACCGGCCGCCACAGCAGCGCTTCGGCAAAGACGATTGCCGCAAACACCGACAGCGGCACGGTGTCGGCGAAGAAAAGCAGGTAGACGCCGAACGAGGCCGCGGCCAGCAGCGGCAGCGACAGCACGCCGAGCAGCAGGAAGCCGGCGGAAAAGGTGCCGATCAGATTGGGGCGGATGGTGGCGGTGCGGTAG
>NZ_RZQI01001655.1:0-443 GCF_003998335.1 Mesorhizobium sp. M7A.F.Ca.CA.002.05.1.1
ATACCGGCGCCTCGAACGCCTGGCATCCCACCATGGGCCGACTTCCCGAGGCGCTGGACGAAGCCGGCATCGATGCCGGACGAGTCCGTACCATCTGCTTCACCCACACGCATCTCGACCACATCCATGGTCTTGTGCTTGCCGACGGCCGCGACGCTTTCCCGCGCCTGGCGCGCTTGCTCGTTCCCGGGGAAGAACTCGGCTTTTTTCGCGCCGAAGCGCGGCTCGAACGATTTCACGGCATGGCGGAACCCTTCGAAGCCGGAGACCGTATCGGGACACATGTCGACATTGTCGACGCTCGTGGCCATGAAGCGGGACATAGCTGCTTTCGCGTTTCGAGCGGCGGCGAACGCGTTCTGATTTGGGGCGACACCGTTCACGTCCCATCGCTTCAGTTCGATCGACCTGAGGTGACGTGGGAATTCGACGCCGATCAGGAC
>NZ_RZQI01001656.1:0-442 GCF_003998335.1 Mesorhizobium sp. M7A.F.Ca.CA.002.05.1.1
ACAAGGCGCCGGCCTACGCCGGAACCGCCTCGGGCACCATCGGCCTGAAACAGGAACTCGGTGACGGCGTGGCATCCGCGCCCATCACCGACGCGGTCTCGGCGCTGGTCAATCTCGGCTATTCGCGCGACACCGCCGCCAATGCTGTGGCGGCGGCGCTGAAGACGGCGGGCGAGGATGCCGATGCGCCGAAGCTGATCCGCTTCGGGCTGAAGGAACTGGCGCGGTGAACCGTCGCTTGTTCAGTTCCTTGCCGTGTGCAAGGAAGGCGTCATGAGCCTGTCGCCCCGCCTGATTGCGCCGGAAAAACGCGGCGAGGATGCCGAGCAGACCTTGCGGCCGCAGACGCTCGACGATTTCGTCGGCCAGGCGGCGGTGCGGGCCAATCTCAAAGTGTTCATCGAGGCCGCCAAGGGCCGCAACGAGGCACTCGATCATGTGC
>NZ_RZQI01001657.1:0-440 GCF_003998335.1 Mesorhizobium sp. M7A.F.Ca.CA.002.05.1.1
TAGATAAAGATATCGCTGCCAGCGCGCTCGCGAGCAGGCGAAGTGCCGCGGCCGTAGTCCTGCGCGTCATCGTTGCGTTTCCCTGAGGATTGCTGGCCCGGTTGCTGGCCGCCGGCTCCACCATTGCCGCTGCCCGAATTCCCCGGTTGAAAGGATGCTGGATCGCGGCCTGTCGCCGCCGCCATAGGAGCGGTTGCATCCGCCCGGGTTGTAGCGGGAACTGCTACCGAAGGTTGCAGTATCGTGACCTTGTCAACCTCGAAGCCGAGCCCCCGCAGCGACTTGACGATGGCCTCGCTGTCGGCCGACAGCCGACGATAAGCGTCGTGCGTTTCCGGCTTCAGCTCAATCGAGAGTTGTTCCCCGGAGAGGCGAAGATTGGCCGTCACCATGCCGAGTTCGGCGGGGTGGAGTTCGATCTTCAACACATGTGTCGGAAC
>NZ_RZQI01001658.1:0-437 GCF_003998335.1 Mesorhizobium sp. M7A.F.Ca.CA.002.05.1.1
CTGGCTGGGCGCGCTTTCAGGCGCGGCAGAAGCCTCGCAGCGGCTGCTGCAGCCGATCGTCGATGATTTCGAGGCGCGCGTCGCGCAGTTCGACGATCCGAACTCTTCCTCCACGAAGGCGCGGGCGACGGCGAAAAGCATGATCGCCGAGGCGCAGTCCTTCGCCCGGGAGGTCACCGATATTGCCGCCAAGGAAGCCGCCACTGCCGTGCCGGCCGCCAACGCCGCTCCGGCGACAAGCGGCGCCGGCGATGCGCTGATGCCCGAGGATTTCAGGCAGCCCAACGCCATGGAGAAACCGGCCAAACCGGCGGATCTCAAGGCCATCTCGGGCATCGGGCCGAAGCTGGAAAAGGTTCTCAACGGCCTCGGTATCTGGACCTATGCCCAGATCGCGGCATGGACGCCGCAAGAGGTTGCCTGGGTCGAGGATTATC
>NZ_RZQI01001659.1:0-435 GCF_003998335.1 Mesorhizobium sp. M7A.F.Ca.CA.002.05.1.1
ACCGCCTCGATCACCAACGAGGCCGTCGCCGATCTCAAGCTCGAAAAGGGCAAGCAGGCCTATGCCGTGGTCAAGGCCTCGGACGTGATGGTCGGCATCGACTGAAATTTGCGGCCTTAGACCGCGATCGGCGCCTTGATCGACGCATCGGCGACGTAGTTTTCCAGCCGGAAATCCTCGAAGCGGAAGGCGAACAGATCCTTCACCTCCGGATTGATCCACATCGTCGGCAGCACCTTCGGCGTGCGCCGCAGTTGTTCGCGTGCTTGCTCGAAATGGTTCGAGTAGAGATGCGCATCACCGAGCGTGTGGACGAAATCGCCGGGTTTCAGCCCGGTGACCTGCGCCACCATCAAGGTCAGCAGGGCATAGGACGCGATGTTGAACGGCACGCCGAGGAAGATATCGGCGGAACGCTGGTAGAGTTGGCAGGAG
>NZ_RZQI01001660.1:0-433 GCF_003998335.1 Mesorhizobium sp. M7A.F.Ca.CA.002.05.1.1
GCCCCGCGCGGGCGGCGCTCGTGGCCAACACATTCGCTCAGGTTTATGTCGACACCCTAACGAAGAAAAGGCAGGCATCCGACCAGCAAGAGCTCGATGCAATCACCGCCAGTCTGCCCGGGCTGCAAAATGATCTGCAGGCAGCGGCTGACCGCCTTGAGAAATATCGGCTGAGTCACGGAGCCATCGACCAAGGCTCGGCGGACAATGCAGCCAGGGAACGGGCCGACCTCAGCCAGCAATTGTCGATGTCAAAGGCGGATCTCGCCGCCGTGGAATCTCGGCTACGGTACGTCCAGCAGCTTCGAGAGCAAGGGGCCACTCTCATCGCCCTGGCCGAAGCTATTGGCGCGCCTGAGCTTGCCGACCTTGCGGCTCGACAGGCTCTCGCGCCGGCAGACCAGGAACTCAGAGCCACGACGCAAAGCAAGAT
>NZ_RZQI01000165.1:0-8843 GCF_003998335.1 Mesorhizobium sp. M7A.F.Ca.CA.002.05.1.1
CTGTGATGGCGCCGGCATCGCCGAACTGGGGATAGATGGCCTTGATGTCGGGATAGCGGGCAAAGGCATCCTGGATAGCCTTGATCACCGACTCCGGCTGGCCGGACGTGTCGACCGATTCGACGATCTCGACAGCGGGATCTCCCGCCAGCCCCAGACCGACGCCGTGGTGACGGGCCTGGCAGATCGGCAGGGCGCGTGCGCCCCAGATCTCCAGCACGCGATAAGGCTTCTCGGCGGTAGCGCCCGCCGTTTTGGCGAGTTCGGAGAATTTCACGCCGATCTGGCCGTTGCCTTCCATCGTGTCGGCATCATAGCCGGCAAAGCCGGTGAGCTTGTCGGTGTTGGCCGGAAGCACCCAGTTGTAGACGTCGATCCCGGATGCGATGGCCTTGTCGATGGTGGTGGCCATGGAGGTCGGGTCGATGGGATGCAGCACGATCGCGTCGTAGGCGTGCGTGGCGATGGCGTCTTCCATCAGGCGCGTCTGCGTCGGCACGTCGAATTCGGCCGAGCTCGTGGTGAAGGTCGCGCCGGCTTCCTCGAGCTGGGTCTGCAGGAGATGCTGCGCGATGACCTGGTAGTCGTCGCCCATCCACACCGGCAAATAGAGCACCTTGTAGGGCGACCCGTCCTGCTTGACGGCGATCCCCTTGTAAGGCTGCCACTGGACACGGCTCGGATCTATGAGACCCTTGATCTTGCCCCAGTCGGCCTCGGGTATGAAGTCCGGTCGCGCGGCTTCCTGGGCCGTCGCGGCAAATGCCAGGGACAGCGAGAATAAAGCTGCCGCTATATATTTCTTCATTGAATTCCTCCTCCAAACTCTTCCTGCCATTCGCGAATGCGGTACCTGGGGTACCGGCATTGCCTCCCTGCTGCGAAAGAAGACCTCCAATTCGTTTGCTGAAGCTATTCGGTGATAGGGGTGATGAACTATAGAAGCATGCAGCCGAACAAATATTGCCTGGAAGCACTGTCCTAAGGCAAATCCCCAACCGAAGTCCTAGCCGCCCCGGCAAGAGGGCTCAAATCGTTGTTCACCATGTCGGCATCGCGAACGGCGAGGAAACGGTGATATTCAGGTGGAGGGATGGCCGCGCTTTGTCGTCACCACGCCCTGCCTTCGCAATCGGGCCAGTGTTCTTCGACAAGCTCAGGATGAGGTAGGAAGCGGGCGAGCCTAGACCGACCGAGAAGGAGAATGCCGGCGCCATTGGCGCGACCGCCACCGTCAGGTGTCGAGCTTGGTGGCCATGTCCTCGATGTCGTCGGCGATGACATCCCAATCCGCCTCGGCGGCAAGGTCGATCGCTTGGTTGGGGCCGAATTCGGTGGGACGCAGGAAGAAGCCGGTCATCAAACCGTACTTGCGCGCGTTGGCGAGGTCGCCATTGTGCGCCGACGCCAGCATGACCTCGCCCGGTTCGAGATTGAGCAGCCGGGCGCTGCCCAGGTAGGTGTCGGGATGCGGCTTGAAGCGTGAGAACATGTCGGAGCCGAAGACCACGTCCCACGGCAGGTTCGCGCCCTTGGCCATGTCGACCAGCAGGCGCACGTTGCCGTTCGAAAGCGAGCCGACGATGTATTTGGTCTTCAGCCGCGTCAGGCCCGCCACGGCATCCGGCCAGGCCTTGAGGCGATGCCAGCCGAGGTTGATGTCGCGCAGGTCGTCCTCTCTGAAGCCGGTGACGCCAACATCGCGCATGGCCTCGTCGAGCAGTTCGCGATGCAGGTCGTCGAGGAGGCCGTAGTCCCGCGTGCCCGCGGTTACTTCATCGAGCATCCGGTGATAGCCGTGGCGCCATGCGTCGGCGACGGCGGCCCAGTCGCCGTTGACGCCGCGCTTGCCACCGAGTTCCTTCATTTCGGCGACCAGGCTGCCGCGCCAGTCCACCACGGATCCGAATGTGTCGAAGACGATGGCTACGGGTTTCTTGCTGGACATGGCGGTCTTCTCTTCGAATTTGGAAAAAGGGGAGCACCGGCGGGTTTCGCGGTGCGTGCTATGAGGCGCATCGTATCGAGGGTCTTCCTCCCATCGAAACTAACGGAGAGCCCGGCGAAGGAAAGTATCCGTTGGGCACCCCCCACCTCGCGGAACGTGGCGGCAGCCTGCGTCGCGCCGCGGAAGGCGATCGCCGCGCGACGACTGCGTTCAGGCGAAGGCGATCTGTACCTTGATGGCCCGGCTCTTGTCGCCTGCCAGCAGGAAGGCGTCATTGGCATCAGTGACCGGCATGGTCGCGCTGTGCAGCGGCGCCACGTCGATCCGGCCCGAACCAATGAGCTTGGCGGCGAGCGAAAACTCGCCGGCGAAGCGGAAGCTGCCGCGCAGCACCAGTTCCTTGCCGACGATGGTCGAGATCGGCAGTTCGGGGACGGCGCCCTGGCCGACGGGCACGATGGTGCTGCGCGGCTGTGTCGCGCGCAGTGCCCCGGCGATGGTCAGCGACTAGCCGGCGACCTCGAAGACGACGTCGAATAGCCCTTGTTGGACTCATAGCCGGCCAGCGCATCCGGCCCGACCGCCCGACGTTGACCGTATGGTCGGCGCCGAGCGAAGGGGCGAGGGCGAGCGGCTTGTCGAGGATGTCGGTGACCACCACTTCGCGCGCGCCAGTCGCGCCGAAAGCAGGAGGAGGAGGCCGATCGCGGCGTCGACGCCGGCAGCCATGGCGACGGCGTTGGCGGCGTCGCAGACGATGTAGTCGGCAAACCCGCCCTGCACGAGCGGCGTGCGCATGGCGCTGCCGAGGAAGCGCATGTCGGAACAGTGGATCGGCTGGCCGCTGCAGCAGAAGCCGCAATGGCCGCAGGGCGACGACGGACTGACGGCGACCATAGCGCCCAACTGCACGCCCACGACACCGGCGCCGAGCGCCGCGACATGCCCGGAAATCTCGTGATCGAGGATCATCGGCTCGCGCACTCGGACCGGCCCGAAGCCGCCATGGTTCTAACAATGCAGGTCGGAGCCGCAGATGCCGCCATTGGCGATCCGCACCAGCACCTGTTAGGGGCCAGGTTCGGGCCTGGCCCTTTCCTCGACGCGCAGGTCTTCTCTCGGCATGCAGAACCACGGCGCGCATCATGTTCAAATCCTCGTATCCCGCAGCATCTGCCGTCGCCGCTTCAGTACAAGGCGCACGCCATGTTCAATGGCTGATCTGGCTGAGGAACGCCTTGCTGCGGGCTTCCCTCGGATTGTCGAAGAAGGTGCCCGGCTCGCCCATCTCGACGATCTCGCCCTGGTCCATGAAGATGACGCGGTCGGCGACCTGGCGGGCGAAGCCCATCTCGTGGGTGACGCAGAGCATGGTCATGCCTTCGTTGGCCAGTTCGATCATGGTGTCGAGGACTTCCTTGACCATCTCCGGGTCGAGCGAGGAGGTCGGCTCGTCGAACAGCATGATCCTGGGATTCATGCAGAGCGCGCGCGCGATCGCCACGCGCTGCTGCTGGCCGCCCGAAAGCTGGGCGGGATATTTGTGGGCCTGTTCGGGAATGCGCACGCGGGCGAGGTATTTGCGCGCGGTCTCCTCCGCCTTCGCCTTGGCGATGCCGGAAACCTTCATGGGCGCTAGCGTGCAGTTTTCGAGCACCGTCATGTGCGGGAACAGGTTGAACTGCTGGAACACCATGCCGACGTTGCGGCGCACCGCCTCGACGTTCTTCGGCCCCGCGGTGAGTTCGATGCCGTCGACGACGATCTTGCCGCTGCGGACCTGCTCGAGCTGGTTGATGCAGCGGATGAGCGTCGACTTGCCCGAGCCGGACGGGCCGCAAAGGACGATTCGCTCGCCTGTGCGGACCGTCAGGTTGACGGCCTTCAGCGCATGGAAAGCGCCGTAGTATTTCTCGACGTTTTCCATGCTCACCGCGAGCGAGACGGTTGCGTTCGCCTGTTCTGAACTCACGTGGACATCTCCCTGCGGCCGGCCGTGCCTGAACCTACTTCTCGGCGTTTTCGATGAAGTCCGGCAACGGCGCCTTCATCCATTGCTCGTGCAGCTTGCCCAGGCTTCCGTCCTTCTTCTTCCCGTTCAGGAAGTCGTTGACGGCGGCAAGCAGCTCGGGCGAGTCCTTGCGCACGACGATACCCTGCGCCTGCTGGCGCAGCAGGAACTTCTTGGTGAAGCGGTCCGGCGCCGTCTTTTCGATCTGGCCGATCGCGATGTCGGCAACGCCGAGCAGCGGCACCTGGCCGGAGATCAGTGCCTGCGCGGAGGAGGCGTCGTCGTCGTAGCGCTGGACGTTGGTGTCGGCCGCGGCGATTGCCGTCACGGCGGTATCCTGCGTGGTGCCGCGGGTGACGCCGATCGTCTGGCCCGCGAGGCCCGCCTTGTCGGTGATGGCGATATCCTTGTCGCCATAGACGAACTGCTCGAGACCGGCATAGGGCACCGAGAAGTTGACAACCTTGAGGCGTTCCTCGGTGATGCCGAGCGTGGCAAACAGCACGTCGGCCTGGCCCGACAGCAGGTACTGGATGCGGTTGGCCGAGGTCACCGGCAGGATGGTCAGCTTGACGCCGATGCTGTCGGCGAACTCCTTGGCGAGATCGGGATCGTAGCCGACGGCCTGGCCGTTGGAATCGAGCAGGCCGAAGGGTGGGTAATCGACCAGCGAGCCGACGGTGATCGTGCCTTTGTCCTTGATTTCCTTCAAGGTCAGGGCTGAAGCCGGCATCACGGTGACGGCCGCCGCGACCGCGACGCTCGCGACGAACGTCAGAGCATTTTTCCAGAGTGTCATCAGGTGTATCCTCCCTTTCAAAAAATGGATCCCCGACATCGAGGGTCCGGACAATTCGAGACGTCAGCGTGTCGCCAGAGCGGCGTAATGCCCTTCCATGCGCCGGGCGTAGACCGAAAGCGGCCAGCACAGGCAGAAGTAGATGATGGTCACCAGCCCGTAGACCTTGAGCGGCGAGTAGGTCGCGTTGTTCATGATCTGCGCGGCGCGCATCAGCTCGACGAAGCCGATGATCGAGGCGAGCGACGTGCCCTTGATCAGCTGGACGAGGAAGCCGACGGTCGGCGCCACGGCGATGCGCGCGGCCTGCGGCAGGATCACCGATTTCATCCGATCGAAATAGGACAGGCCAAGCGCCCAGCTCGCCTCGCTCTGGCCTTCCGGCACCGCCTGGATGCAGCCGCGCCAGATCTCGCCGAGAAAGGCGGCGGCGTGCACGGTAAGCGCCAGTGCGGCCGCCACCCAGGGGCTGACGCCGAAGCCGATGATCTGCAGGCCGAAATAGGTGAGGAAGAGCTGCATCAAGAGCGGCGTGCCCTGGAACAGGCGAATGAAGCCGAGCGCCGGCAGGCAGAGCAGCCGGTATTTCGACACCCGCGCCAGCGCCACCACGAGTCCGCCGACGGCGCCGCCGGCAAAGGCGGCGGCCGAAAGCGCGATGGTCCACTGGACAGCCAGAACGATGAACCAGAATTCCTGTATGCCGAAGGGGCGGATCATGACCTCGCTCCTACCGGCTTAAGGGATAGTTAAAGGCGAGGCGCTGGATCAGGCGGAACAGGCCGGAGAAGCCGAGCGACATGACGAGGTACATGCCGGTGATGACAAGATAGACCTCGAAGGCGGTGAAGGTTCGCTGCTGGATGTCGTTGCCGGCGGCGGCCAGGTCCGTCGCCGAGATCACCGAGACGACGCTGGTCGACAGCATCAGGTAGACGAACTGGCTGGTCAGCGCCGGGTAGATGGTACGCACCGCCTGCTTCAGGATGATGTAGCGGAAGATCTGCAGGCGGTTGAGCCCGAGCGCGACGCCGGCCTCGACCTGGCCCTTGGCGATGGATTCGATGCCGGCCCGGATGATCTCGGTGGCGAAGGCGCCGACATTGACCACCAGCGCCACGATGGCGGCGGTGTTCGGCGTCATGCGGATGCCGAATTCCGGCAGCGCGAAATAAATGAAGTAGATCTGCGCCAGGAAGGGTGTGTTACGGACGAGCTCGATATAGGCGTCGATCAGCCAGCGCAGCGGGGGCGGCCCGCCGGTCTTGGCAAAGGCCAGCACGACGCCGACGATCAGGCCGAGAATCATGGCAACGAACGAGAGCTGGATGGTGATCCACGCGCCCGTTAGAAGATGGTCCATGTTCGCGAACACGGGCGCGAATAGGAGCTGATACTGCATGACCTCCCTAACTTCCGGCTGCTCCAGAAATGCCTGCCCGCCACGCTCCGATCCGCCGACCGCGCGCGCCTTCCCTATCGGGGAAGCTTAAGCCGGCGGCGCGATGCAGGGATATTATCGGTTCGGTTCCCCCCACCTCGCCAAATGTGTTGGCTGGCGCCGCCCGCGCGGCGGTTCAATCCAGCCGGTAGACGCGCCGCGCGGTGCCGGCAAACAGCCCGCGTTTCACGCCGTCGGATGCGCCGGAAACGATGCGCTTGAAGGCGTTCCAAAGGGCGGCATAGCCGATGCCCATCCGGTCGACCGGGAAGTTGCTCTCGAACATGGCGCGGTCGGCTCCGAAGAGTTCGATGCAGGTCTCGATGTAGGGACCCCACATGGAGGCGAGCTCGGCCGAGGTCGGCGGCGCGGGCCGGGTGTTGTAGTCGTAGGCGGCAAGCCGCATCATCATGCCGCCGAGCTTGATCGAGACGTTCGGGCACGTGGCGAGTTCGGCCATCGACGCTTTCCAGGCGGCGAAGACCTCGTCCTTGCGGCCGGCATAGGGGCCGTAGCCGAGCGGGCAGCCGCAATGGCCCATGACGATGCAGGCCTCGGGAAAGGCGCGCGCGAGGTCGGTGACGTCGGCGAGCTGGGGATGGTAGAGCCAGGCGTCAAAGGACAGGCCCATGGCGACGAGCCGGGCAAATCCGGCGCGAAAATCCGGCTGCCCGTAAAGCCCGGGCGCGATGCCCGGAAAGCTGTTGCCGATGATCGGGTCGGCGTCCCAGCCGCCTGAGTGGCGGATGCCTCGGAAACGACCGCCGCCGGCCCGTACATGCGCCTCCAGGACCGGCGCGACGCCGTCGCCGAGCATCAGGTCGGCGAAGCCGACGATGCCGGCCGCAACGCGGATCGGCCCGTAGATGCCATTGTCGCACATGGCGGCGATGCCGGCGGCGACCTCGGTCTCACCGACGGGCTGCATCTCCTTCGGGCCGAAGGCGCGATCCCATTCGTAAGCGTTCATGTGAACGGTGGCGACGACCGTGTGGCCGCTGTTGGCATCGGCGAGGAACTCGTCGAGCATGTAGCGGTGGCCGCTGGTGGTGCGAAGGTCCCAGAGATGATGATGGGTGTCGATGATCTCCAATTCGGGGTCGAGAATGACCTCCGGCTCTGCCGTCGCCAGCCAGGCTTCGTCCGGCGGGAAAATACGGCCGTATCGGGTGGGCAGTCTGGACGAACGCATCGGTATTCCCTGTCTCATTTGTCGGTGGACCGCGAAGCCGGCTGCCTCACGGAGCGGGCACGAGCCGGCAACGCAATGCCGATCCCGTGCCGGTGACGGCGAGTTCGCACGGCGCCGCGACGTCGAACGGTTGCGTCAGCGTGCCGGTGAAGACCGCGCCGCCACGCCTCAGGACCTGTCCCCGTTCGCGCAGATGCGCGATCAGGTGGCCGAGCACCGCGAGCGTATCGGGCAGATCGTCGCCGCGCAGGCCGCGGGCGCGCAAATGGCCGTCGACCGTGACGCCGGCATGTGCGGCGATGTCGCCGATCGCGTCAAGATCGACGGTTTGGCCCAGGACCACCGCATGCGACACGCAATTGTCGGCGATCGTGGCCGGCACGCCGATGCTCTGGCGGTCGGGAAGGCGCGAGGAGACGATTTCGAAGCCGATATGCGCGGATTCGATCAGGTCTGGGGTGACGACGGGTCCCGCATCGCACGCCAGCACGAGCGCGATCTCCAGTTCGATAGTGACGCTGGCATCGCGGGGCACGATGACGTCTTCGCCACTGACGTGGCGGCGCGGCGCCAGGATGCGCCCGAAGATCGGACGGGAGAGACCGGCGCCGCGATAGAAGTTGCGCCCGGCGAGGCCGATCTTCCAGCCGACTACCGCATGGCCGAGGAGTGCGATCAGCCGGTCCTGGACATCGTAGCCTTCGGCGAGGCTGCGCGGCCGTACGTCGGCGCGCAATCCGGCCGGCTGCGCACCGGCGCGCCATGCGTTCGCCAGTCCCTCTGCCGCGCGGTCGGGATCGAAGCTGTCGCTCATGGCGTCAACGGCCCGTCATCAGGCGAAGAAGACGCCGCCATTGACGTTGACGATCTCGCCGCAGAAATTGCTCGCCCCCTTCGTGCACAGGAAGGCGATCGGCCAAGCGATCTCCTCGGCGGTGGCCATGCGTCCGAGCGGAAAGTTTTCGCGCGGAAAGTCGATGTTGGCGCTGAACGGCGTCACGACCGGTCCGGGGGCGACGCCGTTGACCAGGACGCCGCCCGACGCAGCCTTGCGGGCAAGCAGGCGGACTAGCGCGTGCAACCCGCCCTTCGAGGTGACGTAATCGGGCGGCGTCGTCGTCAGCGTGCCGCCGTGCCAGCCGGCGAGCGAGCCGACGAGGATCAACCGGCCGCCGCCGTTCCCGACCATGTGGGCGATGCTGGCGTGACCGAGTTCGATCGGTAGCCGGACGTTGACCGCCATGGTCCGGGCGAATCGGGCTTCCCAGTTCGGGTCCTGGTCCCATGGAATCTGCGCCGGAACGATGCCCGCGCAATGGACGACCGCGCGGACCGGCCCGGAGGCGAAGAGCGGGGCTATGGCGCCGGGCGCCAGGAGGTCGCCCTGGAAGGTTTCGGGAACGACGTTGTGGGCGGTGAGATCGGCACAGGTTGCGTCGAGGCTCGAGACAT
>NZ_RZQI01001661.1:0-432 GCF_003998335.1 Mesorhizobium sp. M7A.F.Ca.CA.002.05.1.1
GACCTCAACGCGGCCGGCACATCGGCCGGCGGTCACATCGGCGTCAAGATCGTCACCGTGTCCCCCGACAACAATGCCATCGGCAAGCCGGCGGTGATGGGGCTCTATCTCCTGCTCAATGGCGCCACCGGCGAACCTGAGGCCTTGATCGACGGCCAGCGGCTGACACAGTGGCGCACCGCCTGTGCTTCGGCGCTTGCGGCCTCCTATCTCGCCCGCGACGATGCCTCGCGGCTGCTGGTGGTCGGCGCCGGCGCGCTGTCGCCCTTCCTCGCCAAGGCGCACTCGGCCGTACGGCCGATCAAGACCATCCGCATCTGGAACCGCACCCCGGCCAATGCCGAGAAGGTCGCGGCCGATCTGCGCGCCGAGGGTTTTGCAGCCAGCGCGGCGAGCGATCTCGATGCCGAGCTTGGGCAGGCCGACATCGTC
>NZ_RZQI01001662.1:0-432 GCF_003998335.1 Mesorhizobium sp. M7A.F.Ca.CA.002.05.1.1
CGACAGGGCAACGCGCGCCAGGCTGGATAGCGAACTCATGGCTTGTCTCCGGGAATGATTGGCAAGGGCGCGCGATTCTGGCCACGAGCCGCGGCTGCCCACAGCGCCATGAACGGCGTCGCCAGCAGCAGGAATGGCGGGATCAGATGCGGGAAATAGATGCGCGTGTCGTGGATCGGAAAGACGGTGAACTTCGCCAGCGCGCCGAGCACCAGTGCCGCAAACAGGATGCCGGCGCGGCGGTCGAGGCGGAAGCCGGCGCGGGCGGCGGCAAACCAGCCGGCCAGTGCCAGCACCGACACGCCGACCCAGCTGTTCAGGCTGACGGCACGCAGCAGCGAGGCGGCAAACGCCCTGAGATAGGCGGTGACCGAGAATGGCGGTTTGCACCCGTCCCTATTGTAAATCTTGTCAAAGGTTGGGAACCACAAA
>NZ_RZQI01001663.1:0-431 GCF_003998335.1 Mesorhizobium sp. M7A.F.Ca.CA.002.05.1.1
TCGTCCGCAGCAGGCGGGCGCCCTCGATCAGGGCCTTCAGTTCTTCCTGCTTGAAGAATTTCAGCAGGCGGCTGGCCGACGGCTTGCCCATCGCCACAAGTATGGCGGCCGCCTTCTGCGCGCGGGTCAAGGTCACCGGCGTCGTCATGCCACTCGCCTCCGCTGCCACCGGCAAGCCCCGCAAACCATGTCTAGGCGCCCTTCGTGCCGGCGATGATTTCGGTCAGCCTGATGCCGAACCGCGACGGATCGCTTTCCAGCACGGTGATCTCGCCGCGCGCGATCTTGCGGCCGTTGACCACGACGTCGACAGGTTCGCCGATGCGGCGATTGAGCGCCACGGTCGACCCTTTTTGCAGCGCCATCAGATCGGAGACCGGCATCTCGGTGCTGCCGAGGATGATCTGGACATCGACGGGGATGTTCATGAT
>NZ_RZQI01001664.1:0-430 GCF_003998335.1 Mesorhizobium sp. M7A.F.Ca.CA.002.05.1.1
CTATGAGGTTGCCAGCGCGCTTGCCGATGCCGAGATCGCCTCGGAAATCTACTCCACCGCCGGCAATTACGATCTGCTCGCCAAATTCTACGTCGACGACGAGGAAGACGTCGGCCATTTCGTCAATGAGAAGGTGCAGATTCTCCCCGGCATCAAGGACACGTTCACCGTCGTCACGTTTCGCGCTTTCTAGCCTGGAAACGCATTTGCCCGGGCACGAGGCAAAGGCTGATCAAGGTCATATTTCACCTGCCTCAATTTTAGGCAGGCGCAACATACTGATCGCCCGTATCTCCCAAATCACCGATTGCGCTTGATTTTCTCCGGCGACGTCAGTGAAATGGCGTCACAGGGGAGTATGCGATTGGCAGCGTTCGATGAAATGCTTCCGGAAATCTCCGGATTGAGAAGACCGTATTCGGCTTATGAT
>NZ_RZQI01001665.1:0-430 GCF_003998335.1 Mesorhizobium sp. M7A.F.Ca.CA.002.05.1.1
GATCCAGCCTGCGCATTCGCCTGCCGCCTTCGAGAAGGTCAAGTCACGTGCCGGGCAATGGGCACAGCTTGGCCGGCCGGCAGTCACATTGGATCGGCAGGAAATCGAAGCCCTGACGGGCGTGCCGGGCTATGCCGGCGGCTGGATGGATCGTTGCGGCGGCGTGCTCAATCCGGTCGCCTATGCGCGCGGGCTTGCCGATGCGGCGGAGAAAGCCGGCGCGAAGGTCTTCGAGCAGACGCGCGTCGCCTCGGTTGATCGCATAGCCGATGGCTGGATGCTGAAAACCCCATCTGGCTCAGTACGCGCCGGCAAGGTGCTGATCGCCACCAACGCCTATGGCTGGTCCCTCAATCCGTCATTGCAGCGAACCTATTTCCCGCTGAAAGTCTTCCAGATCGCGACAGCGCCATTGCCCCGTGAAGTACGC
>NZ_RZQI01001666.1:0-429 GCF_003998335.1 Mesorhizobium sp. M7A.F.Ca.CA.002.05.1.1
GGTCACCGACGAAACCAATCGCAGCCTGCTGTCGGTGATCGACGATTCGCGGCTGCGGCTTCCCGACGATCTCGACATCGCGCCGGACGGGCGCATCTTCTTCAGCGAAGCGACGATCCGCTACGAAATGTCTGAATGGGCGGTCGATGCGCTGGAGGGCAGGGGCAACGGCCGGCTGATCTGCCACGATCCGAGGACCGGCTCGACCCGCACCATATTGCGCGGCCTGATCTTTCCCAACGGCGTCACCATTTGCCGCGACGGCCAGTCGCTGCTCTTTGCCGAGACATGGGCGTGCCGCATCAGCCGCTACTGGTTCGACGGACCGGACAAGGGCAAGCGTGAAATCTTCCTCGACAATTTGCCAGGCTATCCCGACAATCTCAACCGCGGCTCCGACGGAACCTACTGGATCGCGCTGCTCGGCAT
>NZ_RZQI01001667.1:0-428 GCF_003998335.1 Mesorhizobium sp. M7A.F.Ca.CA.002.05.1.1
CATCCATGACGGCACGGCGATCTACGAGCGCTCCTTCGCCATTATCCGCGCCGAGGCCGATCTGTCGCGCTTCTCCGAGGCCGAGGCCGATGTCGCCATCCGCATGATCCATGCCTGCGGCCAGGTCGAATCTTCAAGTCATTTTGTGTTCTCCACGGATTTGGTTGCCGCTGCCCGCACCGCTTTGGCGGCGGGCGCGCCAATTTTCTGCGACGCGGAAATGGTCTCGCATGGCGTCACCCGCGCCAGGCTGCCGGCCGGCAACGAGGTGATCTGCACCTTGCGCGATCCGCGCACGCACGACATCGCCAGGGAAATCGGCAACACCCGCTCGGCCGCCGCGATCGATTTGTGGGGCGAGCGCATGGCGGGCTCGGTGGTTGCCATCGGCAATGCACCGACCGCGCTGTTCTATCTATTGGAAAAAC
>NZ_RZQI01001668.1:0-428 GCF_003998335.1 Mesorhizobium sp. M7A.F.Ca.CA.002.05.1.1
GCTGAGCTGGTCCTCGAAATACGCGATCTCAAAAAGACTTTCGGCGCGCTGAAGGCCACCGACGGCGTCAGCCTCGATCTCAAGCCGGGCGAAATCCACGCGCTGATCGGCCCCAATGGAGCCGGTAAAAGCACGCTGATCCACCAGATCTCGGGCTCGCTCCGGCCAGACAGCGGCAGTATCCGCTTTCTCGGCCAGGATATGGCCGGGCTCGACATGGCGGCCCGCGGGCGGCTTGGGCTCGGCCGCAGCTTCCAGATCTCATCACTCGCGCAGGAGTTTTCCGCGCTGCGCAATGTGATGCTGGCGGTGCAGGCACGCCAGGGAACGAGCTTCCGCTTCTTACGCCCCGTGATGAGCGACAAGAGCCTGACAGAACCGGCGATGGCGATGCTGGAGCGCGTCGGCCTTGCCGGGCGCGCCTACGT
>NZ_RZQI01001669.1:0-426 GCF_003998335.1 Mesorhizobium sp. M7A.F.Ca.CA.002.05.1.1
GGTCCGTAATTGTTCGAGCAATTGGAAAGCACGACCGGCAGGCCATAGGTTTCGTGCCAGGCCCGCACCAGATGATCCGAGGCCGCCTTCGAGGCGGAATAGGGCGAGGATGGCGCGTAGGGCGTTTCCTCGACGAACATGCCGCCGTCGAAGGGAAGATCGCCGAACACCTCGTCGGTCGAGACATGATGGAAGCGGAAATGGCTCTTCCGGTCTTCGGGCAGGCCGCGCCAATATTCCAGCGCGGCATTGAGCATCTTGTAGGTGCCGACGATGTTGGTCTCGATAAAGGTGCCCGGCCCATCGATCGAGCGGTCGACATGGCTCTCGGCGGCAAGGTTCATGACGATGTCGATATCGTCGCGCCGGAGGATGTCGAGCACAGCCTTTTCGTCGCAGATGTCGGCCTGCGCGAAGCGATAATTG
>NZ_RZQI01001670.1:0-425 GCF_003998335.1 Mesorhizobium sp. M7A.F.Ca.CA.002.05.1.1
CGGCAGAGAAGGCCAATACGGCCAATGGGCTCAGCTTGGCGCAAATGGCCCTATCGACGGCCAATCTCTACGCGGGGGCGCAACCTGGCGGGCCGCTTTTCGGCTTGCAGGAGACCAATCCGGTTAACCAGGCCGCGGCCTATGCGGGCGATCCCAAAACGTTCGGAAGCGCCAGCGATCCCCTTGTCGGCAAGCCGATTGGAGGCGTCGTTGTGTTTGGCGGCGGGCTTGCCCTCTATGACGGCAAGAGCATCGTCGGAGGGATCGGGGTCTCCGGAGATTCCTCATGCGCCGATCACAATGTCGCCTGGCGTGTTCGCGCGGCGCTCGGCCTCGACAAGGTTCCCGCCGGGGTCAATCCCAATCGCAAGGACGCCATCGTCTACGATCTCGATCCCGGCGGCAAAAGCGCCTCGGGTTGGGGC
>NZ_RZQI01000166.1:0-8820 GCF_003998335.1 Mesorhizobium sp. M7A.F.Ca.CA.002.05.1.1
GTGTCTCTCCGTGGCGTGGACAATTCAACCGATTAGCAGAAGGCCGTTTTCCTGTCCACGAAGCCGGCCGTGTCGCGATGTCACGTGTCGCCCATGCTCGCCAAGCTTAGCGCGGCTGCCAGCTCGGCGGTGCCGGCAGCTTTGTCAGGATAGGAATTTTTTCTTGACTCCCTGATCTCAGCTATGGTACAAATTCGCCTATGGTGCAGATTTGCGCCCGGGACCTCCGAACAGGATGCCTGCTTTGCCTTGAATAGGCTTTCGTGAGCGTCTAGTGGCTTCGGCAATGACATCACTTCCACCCTTCCGCGTCGCAGCGCTCTACCGGTTTGCCCGGCTCGACGCTTTCGAAGAACTGCGCGCGCCGCTCGCCGCCTTCTGCTGCGGGCGCGGCATCAAGGGCACGCTGCTGCTGGCGCATGAAGGCATCAACGGCACCGTCGCCGGCAGCGAGGCGGCAATTGCCGAACTGATCTTGTATCTCGAAGCCATCGAAGGGCTGGCGGGCCTCGAGGTCAAGTACAGCGCAGCCGCGGACATGCCGTTCCACCGCATGAAGGTGCGGCTGAAGCGCGAGATCGTTACCATGGGTGTCGATGACATCGATCCTTCGAAAAGTGCCGGCACCTATGTCGCGCCGGCCGACTGGAACGCGCTGATTTCGCAGCCCGGCACTGTCGTCATCGACACGCGCAATGCCTACGAGGTGTCGATCGGCACATTCAGGGGTGCGATCGACCCGGCCACCGCAAGCTTCCGCGAGTTCCCGGCCTGGGTGGAGGCGCACCGGGGGGAACTCGAAGGCCGCAAGGTGGCGATGTTCTGCACCGGCGGCATTCGCTGCGAAAAGGCAACCGCCTATGTCAAATCGCTCGGCTTCGAGGATGTCTTCCATCTCAAGGGCGGCATTCTCAAGTATCTCGAAGAGGTTCCGGCCGAACAGAGCCTCTGGCAAGGCGAGTGCTTCGTCTTCGACGAGCGCGTTTCGGTGTCGCACGGCCTCGCCGAGGGCGAAGCGGAACTGTGCCGCGCCTGCCGCCACCCGCTGACACCGGGCGACCTGACGTCGCCCAAATTCGCCGCCGGTATTTCCTGCCCGCATTGTTTCGATGCGCGTTCGAACGAGGACCGCCAGCGTTATGCCGAGCGCCAGCGCCAGGTCGAGCTTGCGCAGGCGCGGGGCAGAGAGCCGCATATCGGCTCCTGATCCGGGCATCAAGCTGCTGCAAAGCGGCCGCCTGTCATTGCAATGTCAAGTTTCGGGACCTACGTCTTCGACGTTCGAAACCTGCCCGTTCGGCCGGGCAAATCCTGGAGGCACTGAATGTTCGATCCCAAGAAGCTTCTCGACGATCTGCTCGGCTCGCAAATCCCCGGCACCAGCGGCACCGTCCGCGACAAGGCGGGGCAGGCCGTGCAGATGGCCAAGGACAATCCGCTGGCCGCCGGCGCACTGGCCGCCGTGCTGCTTGGAACTGGTGCCGGTCGTAACGTGACGGGCGCCGCGGTGAAGCTTGGCGGACTGGCCGCCATCGGCGGCCTCGCCTACAAGGCCTACCATAACTACAAGGCCGGCAACGCACCCGCCGAAGCACCGGCGGCCGGCGAACCGGAATTGCTGCCGCCGCCCAAGGACACCGCCTTCCACCCGTCGCAGGCGCCGCAAGGCGAGGACGAATTCACGCTGACCCTGATACGGGCGATGATCTCGGCGGCGAAGGCCGATGGCCATATCGACGATGAAGAGCGCCAGAAGATCGCCGGCAAGCTCAGCCTGGCCGGCATAGACTCCGATGCCGAAAAGTTCCTGATGGCGGAGCTGGCAAGCCCGCTCGACCTCGACACGCTGGTCGCCGGCGCCAAGACCGACGCGCAGAAGCTCGAACTCTACACGGCGTCGCGCCTGACCATCGATCCCGACACCCGCGCCGAGCGTGGCTACCTCGACCTGCTTGCAGGCCGGCTCGGCCTGCCGGACGCGCTGGTCGACCATGTCGAGGCAACGGTTTCGGCGGCCAAGGTGCCGGCCAAGGCAGGGACGTCACCCAATCCGCGCTGGTAGGCCAAAACGGCACAGGAGGCGCTTTCCGGGTTAACCTCTCGTTAACCCAGCAAGCGCATCATTCAACACAGTCGGATCGGCTTTTCCTCCTCCCAAGCCCGGTTCAGATCAGGGGCGGTCGCCAATGGCCGCCCTTTTTGTCGGCCCGATCGGATGGACACGCTTGCCATCGCCGCCGTCATTTGCGATGCCTTCCTTTTTCGAGCCAAACCCCGAAAATCAGTCGAGCAAGCGCAGCGCTGCCGGAGGACAACAGCCATGACCGAGCAAAGAACCGCCATCGTCACCGGGGCCGGCACGGGCATCGGCAAGAGCGTCGCCACGGCGCTGCTCAAGGCGGGCTGGAACACAGTGTTCTGCGGACGCCGCAAATCCGTGCTGGATGCAGCCGTGGCCGAGGCCGGGTCCACCGACGCCAAGGCCCTGGCGGTTGCCTGCGATATCAGCAAGGCAGGCGAGGTCGACGATCTGTTCGAGACCGTGGCGGCGGCCTTCGGCCGTGTCGACCTGCTCTTCAACAATGCCGGCATGGGCTACAAATCGACGCCGATCGACGAGATACCGGTCGAAGTGTGGAACGATATCGTCGGCGTCAACCTCACCGGTTCGTTCCTGTGTGCCCGTGCCGCCTTTGGCGCCATGCGCAAGCAGAAGCCGATGGGTGGCCGCATCATCAACAACGGTTCGGTGTCGGCCTATGCGCCGCGCCCGGGCTCGGTGCCCTACACGGCGACCAAGCATGCCATATCAGGGCTGACCAAGACGCTGGCGCTCGACGGCCGGCCTTATGACATCGCCTGCGGCCAGATCGACATCGGCAATGCGCTGACCGATATGGCGCAGCCGATGACGGTCGGCGTGCCGCAGGCCAACGGCTCCATATCAGCCGAAGCGGTGATGGATGTTCAGCGCGTCGCCGACGCCGTCGTCCACATGGCCAGCCTGCCGCTCGACGCCAACGTGCTGTTCATGACCGTGATGGCGACCAAGATGCCGTTTGTCGGGCGTGGCTAGTCATTCTCCCGGTAGCTCTGTGCCGGGCAGATAGAGCGCGATAGGACGGATCTCGTAGACGGCGGTCGGATTGACGCGACGAAAGTCGCGCGCGATAGCGATGGCATCGTCCCGCGTCGGGCAGTCGACGACATAGAGGCCGAGAAGCTGTTCCTTGGTTTCGGCGAAGGGGCCGTCGACGATCATGCCGTCGCGCAAGGTGCAGGCCGATTGTGTCGCGCCAAGCCGCGCCGACGGGCCAAGGCTGCCGTCGGCATAGAGCCCTTCATGGATCTTGAGCAAGTCAGCCATCAGCGCCGTATCTTCCTGCGGCGTCAGCGCCTTGATTGCGTCTTCCACATGATAGGCAAGGATTGCATAGAACATCCGATGTCACCCCACTTCGATCCTGATCCGAGGACCGTAGCCGTTCTCGACATGCACGCCCAGTCTTGGCCGCGCGCCTCCGGACGGCTCATGACACGGTCATGCCACAGCCGCAAATTGTCCGGAAGAGGACAGCGGGCCGCTTTCAAGCTTACTTCGCCAGGAAGGCCCCGATCCGTTCCAGCGCCCGCAAGATGTTCTCCTCGGAATTGGCGTAGGAGAGCCTGATATAGCCTTCGCCGAGAATGCCGAAATCGGGACCGCCGATCAGCGCCACGCCGGCCTCGTCGAGCAGCGCCGAGGCGAGCTTCTTGGCCTTCCAGCCGGTCTTCGAGACGTTGGGGAAAGCGTAGAACGCGCCCTTGGGCGTGATGCAGGACATGTTGGGCAGCGCGTTCAATCCCTCGACGACGATCTTCCGGCGGCGGTCGAAGGCGCGCATCATATTGGCGACATCGTCCTGCGGGCCGTCGATTGCCGCGATGCCGGCGAACTGGCTCGGCGCGTTGACGCAGGACCAGCAGTTGACAGCCAGCTTGCGCACCTTGTCGTAGAGATGGGCGCCCTTGTCGCCATTCGGCCAGATCGACCAGCCCATGCGCCAGCCGGTCATCGCCCAGGTTTTCGACCAGCCGTTGAGCACGATCAGCCGGTCACGGATCTCGGGAAAGCCGAGCAGCGAGCAATGCGTCTCGCCATCATAGGTCATGACGTCGTAGATCTCGTCGGAGAGGATGGCGACCTGCGGATGCGCCTCCAGCCCCTTGACCAGTTTCTCGATCTCGGCACGCGGCGTGACGCCGCCTGTCGGATTGGCGGGCGAGTTGAGGATCAGCAGCCTGGTCTTCGAGGTGATCAGCGCCAATGTCTCCTCGGCCGAGAAGGCAAAGCCGTTCTCCTCGCGCATCGGCACGGGAATAGGGGCTGCACCGGTGAACTCGATCATCGAGCGATAGATGGGAAAGCCCGGATCGGGATAGAGGATTTCGGCGCCAGGTTCGCCGAACATCAGGATCGCGGCGAACATGGTTGGCTTGCCGCCGGGCAGGATCATCACCGTTTCGGGCGATACTTCGACACCAGTGGTGGTCAGCGTGCGCCGCACCACCGCTTCGCGGGTCGCCAGCAGGCCATTGGCCGGCGTGTAGCCGTGATGGCCGTCGCGCAGCGCCTTGATCGCCGCCTCGACGATGTGCTGCGGCGTCTTGAAGTCCGGCTGGCCGATGCCGAGATTGACGATGTCGCGGCCTTGTTGGGCAAGTGCTGTGGCCCTCGCGAGCACGGCAAAGGCGTTTTCCTCGCCAAGGCGGTCGAAGGCCGAAATCGTGTGGAGCATTTTTCCCGTCCGTGTGGTTCTTGCTGTTGGGTCGCGTTTTTGTGAGCTTCGGCTGGCAAAAGTCAAACGGATTGGAGCTTTCGGTGTCGGAAAATCTCAGGGATTGGCAACCGCGCCCGCGGCCCGAACGCAAGACCATCGACGGAAGCACTGTCCGGCTCGAACCGCTGAGTGCCGCAAAACATGGCGATGGCCTCTATGAAGCGTCCTCCGTGTCCGACATCGACGGCCGCTTCGCCTGGTTGCCCGATTATCCGCCGGAGACCCGCGCCGCCTTCCAGCCATGGCTGGACAAGGTCGAGGCCAGCGAGGATCCGCTGTTCTTCACCGTCATCGACAAGCCCAGCGGCAAGGTCGCCGGACGCCAGACGCTGATGCGCATCGATCCGGCGTACGGCGTCATCGAGATCGGCAACATCTATTGGGGACCGCTCATCTCGCGCAAGCCGGGGGCGACCGAAGCGCAGTTCCTGTTCATGAAATACATCTTCGACGAACTCGGCTACCGCCGCTACGAATGGAAGTGCAACAACCGCAACGAGCCATCGAAGCGGGCCGCCGAACGGTTCGGCTTCAAGTTCGAAGGCATTTTCCGCCAGCATCTGATCGTCAAGGGTGAAAACCGCGACACTGCGTGGTATTCGATCATCGACAAGGAGTGGCCGGCGCTGCGCCGTGCCTACGAGGCATGGCTCGATCCGGCCAATTTCGATGGCGACGGCCAGCAGAAGCGACGGCTCGAGGATTGTCGCGCGGAATTCGGCGCCTAGGAGTTCGCCATTGGCACATACCCACGATCACAGCGGGCACGATCACATTGGGCACGATCATGGGCCCGGCCATGTCCATGGCTCGACCGACAAGAAACGCGTTCTGATCGCAGCCTGCCTGACCGGCGGCTTCATGGTCGCCGAAGCGCTTGGCGGCATCCTCACCGGCTCGCTGGCGCTGCTGGCCGATGCCGGCCACATGCTCGCTGACTCGATCGCGCTCGGCCTTGCCTGGTATGCCTTCCATCTGGCTGGCCGCCCGGCGACTGTTCGCCTCACCTATGGCTTCGGCCGGGTCAAGACGCTGGTGGCCTATACCAACGGCATTGCCATCTTCGTCATCGCGCTGTGGATCGTCTATGAGGCGTGGGGGCGCCTGCAGGCGCCGGCACCGGTGCTTGGCGGGCCGATGCTGGCGGTGGCGATCCTCGGCCTGCTGGTGAACATCGGCTCGTTCTTCGTGCTGCATGGCGGCGACCGCGAGAGCCTGAACATGCGCGGCGCCATCCTGCATGTGCTTGGCGACCTGCTCGGCTCGGCCGCGGCCATCGCGGCGGCGCTGGTCATACTGGCGACCGGCTGGACGCCGATCGACCCGATCCTGTCGGTCCTGGTCTCGCTGCTGATCCTCTACACGGCGTGGTCGCTGATGCGGGAAGCCGCCCATGTCCTGCTCGAGGGCGTGCCGCCAAGCCTCGACCGAGATCTGATCGCCCGGGATATCGAGGCGACGGTCCAGGGCGTGCGCGAAGTGCACCACATGCATGTCTGGTCGCTCGACGGGACCAGTAATATGGCGACGCTGCATGCCTGTCTCGACGAGGGCGTCGATGCGCATCAGGCGGTGAGTGCCGTCAAGAAGCGGCTTGCCAGCGAGCACGGCATCAGCCATGCCACCGTGGAACCGGAATTCGGCCAGTGCGCCGACGATGGCGAGCACGACCATGGGCACGAGCACGAAGCGGCTGCATATCACGACCACCATCACTAGGACCGATCGATTGATGTCGATTGGTCCTGCCTCGGGAGTTGCAAAACCTTGAAAACCAGCTTGATGAACACCCGCTGCCGTGGTGCGGCGTGATGGATCGTGACACCAGGAATGCTCTTATCGCTGCCGTGTGGATCATGCTTCTGTTTGGTATCGGCGCCTACTATCTGCCGACCGTAATGCTGGCACTCGGCAGCCTTTCGACGGTGCTGGCCGGCGCCTTTGGCATCGTCTTCGTGCTGGCGTTCTTCTCGGTGTTCTGGTTGCGGGCTCGCAGCCAGCGCAAAAATCAGGGTAAATAGGCAAGGGATTTTCGATATGCGCATTCTGATCACTGGCGCCGCGGGTATGGTCGGCCGCAAGCTCATCGCCCGGCTGGCCAAGGACGGCACGCTGCGCGGCCGCAAGATCACGGCGCTTGATTTACACGATATCGTGCCGCCACAGGCCCCGAGCCTGGATGGCGTCAGCGTCACGCTGCACACTGGCGATCTCGCCGAAGCAGGGGCCGCTGAGCGCCTGGTCGCATCGCGCCCCGGCGTCGTGTTCCATCTTGCCGGCATCGTGTCGGGCGAGGCGGAAGCGAATTTCGATCTCGGCTACCGCGTCAATCTCGATGGCACGCGGGCCCTGTTCGATGCCATCCGGCTGGCGGGCTTTGCGCCGCGCGTCGTCTTCACCTCGTCGATCGCGGTGTTCGGCGCGCCGTTCCCGGATGTCATTCCCGATGATTTCCATCCGACGCCGCTGACCTCCTACGGCACCCAGAAGCAGATGAGCGAAGCGCTGCTGGCCGACTATACCAGGCGCGGCTTCTTCGACGGTATCGGCATCCGGCTGCCGACGATCTGCGTGCGGCCGGGCAAGCCGAACAAGGCGGCGTCCGGCTTCTTCTCCGGCATCATCCGCGAGCCGTTGAGCGGCCACGAAGCGATCCTGCCGGTGCCGCGCTCGGTCGTGCACACGCATGCCAGCCCGCGCTCGGCGGTGAACTTCCTGATCCATGCGGCAGGGATCGACGGCAGCGCAGTCGGGCCGCGCCGCAACCTGACGATGCCCGGCGTTGCCGTCACCGTCGGCGAGCAGATCGAGGCGCTGGAACGCATCGCCGGGCCGAAGGCGGTAAGCCTGATCCGCGAGGTTCCGGATGAGACGATCTGGGCGATCGTCAAGGGCTGGCCGACGCGCTTCGAGGCAAAGCGGTCACGGGAGCTCGGCTTCAGCGCCGAAAAGAGTTTTGACGAGATCATCCGCGCTCACATCGAGGATGAGCTCGGCGGCAAGATCGCGGGTTAAACTCCGAACCTCGTGGCGCCGGCCTATCCGCCGCTCGCCAAACTCGCCGACAGCAGCAGCAGTCCGAACAGGAACACAAACGCCGCGCCGCCGATCTCGACGATCGAGTGGATGCGGTTGCCCATGCGGCCGTCGCCGGCGAAATACACCGCCCAGTTCTTGGCGGTCACCGCCAGTGTCGCCAGTGCCGATACGGTGATGGCGGTGCCCAGCGACATCGCCAGCACCGACAGCAAACCGCCGAGCCAGAGGCCGTTGAGCAAGGCGAAGCTCAGCACGATCAGGGCGCCGGAGCAGGGGCGGATGCCGACCGCCGCCACCGCCGTCCACGCCGTGCGCCAGTCGAAGCGGTCGCCCGACAGCAGCGCCGGATCGGGTGCGTGCGAATGGCCGCAGGTATCGCAGACTTCGCCGGCCGCGTGATCGTGATGAGCGTGATCGTGTTCGGCATGATCGTGATGATCGTGCGAAGGGCCGTGCACATGGTCATGCGCGTGTGGCGCGTGCGAATGAGCATGCGCCGAATGGCTGGGAGCTGCATGGGAGTGACCGGCATGCGAATGCGCGCCGTGCGAATGGCCCCCATGAGAATGACCCCCATGAGAATGACCGGCGTGAGAATGGCCGGCATGAGCCGCCGACAGGCTGTAGGCCGGGCCCTTGCCGAACAGACGCAGGACGGCGGGGCCGAGTTTGCGCCACAGCAGCCAGGCGCCGAACAGGGTGACGAAGACAAAGCTCATGATCTCCATGAACCAGGCCGCGTCCGTCATCGAGACGGAGGTGCCGCGCAGGACGAAATAGGCGACCCCCATCACCGCGATCGCGGTCAGGCCCTGCAGCAGCGCCGAGACGAAGGACAAGAGGATGCCGCGCCGCAACGCCACTTCATTGGCCACCATGTAGGACGAGATCACGGCCTTGCCGTGGCCGGGGCCGGCGGCATGGAAAATACCGTAGGCGAAGGACAGGCCGACGAGTATCC
>NZ_RZQI01001671.1:0-425 GCF_003998335.1 Mesorhizobium sp. M7A.F.Ca.CA.002.05.1.1
CCACTTTCACGCCGCGCTCGGCGGCGTGAAGGGCGGCTGACAGGCCGGTGCAGCCGCCACCGACGACAACCAGGTCGGTGTCGACGTCGCCGACCAGCGCCGGATGGTCCGGCGCCGGATTGGCGGTGGCGACATAATAGGATTTGGCGATATCGAGGCCCGAATTGAAACCCGTTGAACTGGAAGCCATGTTCACACCTTCAGCAGAAGGTGGTCGCGTTCCCAACTCGTCACCACGCCCTGGAACAGGTCGAGCTCGACGCTCTTGACGCGCAGATAGGTCTGGAAGAAATCCTCGCCGAGCAGTTCCCGCACCGGCTCACATGCCTCGAAACGATCGAGCGCCTCCTCCATCGTTTTCGGCAGCGTGCTCTTGATCTTGTAGGCATTGCCCGACGCTTCGGCCGAGCGCGCCAGTTTCTGTT
>NZ_RZQI01001672.1:0-424 GCF_003998335.1 Mesorhizobium sp. M7A.F.Ca.CA.002.05.1.1
GTAGTAATAGTCATAAACCAGCGTGATGATGCCGACCTCACCCTTGCCGCCAATCGCCCCGACAAGTTCCTGCGCGGCGAAATAGGCATTCTTTTCATTGTCGGAGGCGACAACGGTCACATAGTCCTTGCCCGGGGCCATATCGACCGGGACGTTGTCCATGAAAACCAGCTTGATGCCGGCTGCCGCCGCCTTCTTGTAGGCTTCGGACTCAGATTTCGGATCGATCGGAATCGAGAAGATTACGTCCGGCTTGCGGGCGGTCATCTGCTCCAGATCGCTGATTTGCTGGCCGGGCTGGAACTTGGCGTCGGTGGTTCCTACGACCTCGATACCGAGGTCCTTGAGCGTGTTGCTGATTCCGGCGACCTGCAACTGAGGCCAGCCGGCATCCATGGTGTGCATCACCAGTCAAGCGGTAAAC
>NZ_RZQI01001673.1:0-424 GCF_003998335.1 Mesorhizobium sp. M7A.F.Ca.CA.002.05.1.1
ATATCATCTACCAGGCGTCGGTCAGCGACGTGACACGCGACTGCAGCCGTGCCAACGGCCAGCTGACGATGAAGATTGCGGTCGCCGGCAAGATTGTCCCCGGACCGAAGTTTTCTCCAGGCACGATCACCATGCCGATCCGAACGGCTGTGATGCATGGCACCGAGGTCCTCTACTCGCAGCTCCACCAGTATCAGGTCCAGGTCACCGATCCTTCGGTTGCCACGCAGTTCGTCTTCACCGATTCCAATGTCGTCGTGCCCGAGCCGACGGCGCAGGATTATCAGGCCTTTGCCGGCTATGACGAAACCGCGCATCAGGCAACGGCCGACAAGCCGAAGAAGACCCGCCGCAAGAGGGCTGCCGCGACGAACTAGGTCTCGGCAGTTGCATGAGGCGTGCGTCGCGGCGCACGCTTCTCAGG
>NZ_RZQI01001674.1:0-419 GCF_003998335.1 Mesorhizobium sp. M7A.F.Ca.CA.002.05.1.1
GCAGCAGCGTCAGCTTCGGCCGCTCCACGCCACCCCTACCTGGGCGCTTCTCCTTGTTGAGCGCGGCGCGCAATTCCTCCAGCGCGGTGACATCGATCTCCTCGACATAGGTGATGTGCGGGATGCGCGATTTCGACAGCGACATCTTCTCGGCGATCTTGCGCCGCAAGCCGACCACCTTGATATCCTGGATCGCATCGTTGCGGGCGAGGCCGGATGTCCTGGCAACCTGCGGCCCGCGCGCCAGGAACGCTTCGATGTCCTCATGGCCGATGCGGCCGGCAGGGCCGGATCCCGCAACCTGCCTGAGATCGATGCCGGCTTCCTTTGCCCGCAGACGCACGGCAGGCGAAGCCAGCGGTCTTTCGCCCTCGGGACGCGGTGCGCCGGCGGGCGTGGCAACTTGAGATGTCGGCGCC
>NZ_RZQI01001675.1:0-416 GCF_003998335.1 Mesorhizobium sp. M7A.F.Ca.CA.002.05.1.1
CCGTCGGCAACATCGCCAACAACCCGCGCTGGGCGGTGTCGAACTGGGCGGACACGTATTTGGAATCGTGACAGAATTGCGCGGATGAGAGTTCGCGAAATCAGCGTAGGCGTTGAGCCCTACGAGGCCCCCCTCTGTCCTGCCGGACATCTCCCCCTCAAGGGGGGAGATTGGCTGGCCGCACCGTCGGCTGATTTTCCTGCAGCGTCGAACATTGGCGAAACCATAAATGACTTCCGATCTCCCCCCTTGAGGGGGAGATGTCCGGCAGGACAGAGGGGGGCGCTCAGGCGCGACATCTCTCTTGGGCGACTCAGTGCCAAGCCTCCCACGCCCCCATGACCCGCGCCCTCACGCTCATCCGCCGTCGCCTTGTCGGCAGCGTCTTCGTGCTGCTGATCGTCGTCGTCGGCACC
>NZ_RZQI01001676.1:0-416 GCF_003998335.1 Mesorhizobium sp. M7A.F.Ca.CA.002.05.1.1
GTTCAGGCCTATGGAATTTCGGTCGGTCTGGAAGGCGGCAACGGCATCGTCAGCGATCCCGGCATGTTCTTCCGCGTCTCGACCGTCCTCACGCTGCTCGGCGGCACCATGTTCCTGATGTGGCTCGGCGAGCAGATCACCGCCCGCGGCATCGGCAACGGCATTTCGCTGATCATCTTCTCCGGCATCGTCGCCGGCCTGCCGCACGCCATCTCCGGCACGCTGGAGCTTGGCCGCACCGGCGCGCTGTCGACCGGCCTGATCCTGGCGATCATCGTGCTCGCCGTCGTCGTCATTGCGCTCATCGTGTTCTTCGAGCGCGCCCAGCGCCGCTTGCTGATCCAGTATCCGAAGCGCCAGGTCGGCAACCGCATGTTCCAGGGCGATACATCGCACCTGCCGCTGAAGCTCAATAC
>NZ_RZQI01001677.1:0-415 GCF_003998335.1 Mesorhizobium sp. M7A.F.Ca.CA.002.05.1.1
GGCATGGACCAAGCCGCCGCGCCGCGCTATCCCTGCCGGCATGAAAAAAGGCGATCATCTCTTCCTTGTCGACGGCTCCGGCTACATCTTCCGTGCCTATCACGCGCTGCCGCCGCTGACCCGCAAATCCGACGGCCTGCCGGTGGGCGCCGTTTCCGGCTTCTGCAACATGCTGTGGAAGCTGATGCTCGACGCCCGCAACACCGATGTAGGCATTGTGCCAACGCATTTCGCCGTCATTTTCGACTATTCGTCGAAAACCTTCCGCAACGACCTCTACCCCGAATACAAGGCCAACCGCTCGGCACCGCCGGAAGATCTGATCCCGCAATTCGGCCTGATCCGCCAGGCGACCAGGGCGTTCAACCTGCCCTGCGTCGAGATCGAAGGCTACGAGGCCGACGATCTGATCGCC
>NZ_RZQI01001678.1:0-414 GCF_003998335.1 Mesorhizobium sp. M7A.F.Ca.CA.002.05.1.1
ATTTCATGGCGCTGATGTGGAAAGGCAGGCAATGAAGTCCGTCCTGGCATATTGCCGCCCTTGCGCTGCCGATTGTAAGCAGCGCCCACCGATGACGGCCGGCGCGCTCACCGCGCCCGTCAAGACAGCTTGCGGTTCACCTCGATGATCAGACGTTTCCTTTCCTACTACGCGCCCTGGAAGGGGCTGTTCGCGCTCGACTTCTCCTGCGCGGTGCTGGCCGGCCTGCTTGAACTCGGCTTTCCCATGGCGGTCCGCACCTTCGTCGACCAGCTGCTGCCGCAGCAGGACTGGACCTTGATCATCATCGCGTCTGCCGGGCTGCTGGTGATTTACCTGCTCAACACCGTGCTGATGGCGGTCGTCACCTATTGGGGTCACATGCTCGGCATCAACATCGAGACCGAGATGCGG
>NZ_RZQI01001679.1:0-412 GCF_003998335.1 Mesorhizobium sp. M7A.F.Ca.CA.002.05.1.1
CGACAGCACCGTGGCCTCGACCAGGAACTGGATGAGGATGTGCTTTTCATGCGCGCCGATGGCCAGCCTGATGCCGATCTCGCGGGTGCGTTCGGTGACCGACACCAGCATGATGTTCATGATGCCGATGCCGCCGACCAAAAGGCTGACGCCGGCCACCGCGCCCAGCATGCCGGTCATGGTGGTTGTGGCGCTGGCCATGGCGTCGGCGATCTGGGTCATGTCGCGGATGGCGAAATCGCTCTCGCGGTCGGGCGTGATGCGGCGCGCGTCTCGCAAGATGTCCTCGACGCGCGGCTGCAACTCGCTGGTCGGCGTGCGGTCGTCGGCGGCGATGTAGATGTTGTCGATGTCGCGGTTGCCGGCGATGCGGCGCTGATAGGCATGCAGCGGCATCAGCACGACATTGTCC
>NZ_RZQI01001680.1:0-409 GCF_003998335.1 Mesorhizobium sp. M7A.F.Ca.CA.002.05.1.1
CGGTGGCGCGGGTCTCGTGGCTGTCGGCGTCGGCGGCTCGGCTGGTTCAGGCGGCTTCGCCAGGAAAGTCGACGTCACCACCGGCGGCTCGGTCGAAACCCTGCAGGACCGGTCGGCAGGCATCGTCGTCCAATCGCTTGGCGGCGGCGGCGGCAATGGCGGCTTTGTCGTGGAAGGCGCCCTCTTCGGAGCGAGCGTTGGAATCGGCGGCAAGGGCAGCGGCGGCGGCGATGGCGGCGACGTGTTCTTCCGCACCGCCAATGGCGGCCAGCAATCGATCATCACGCGCGGCACCGACTCGATCGGCCTCGTCGTACAGTCGGTCGGCGGCGGTGGCGGCAATGGCGGCTTCGTCGGCACGTTTGGCGCGATCGCCAATCTGGGCATCGGTGGTGGCGGCGGCAAGGGC
>NZ_RZQI01000167.1:0-8773 GCF_003998335.1 Mesorhizobium sp. M7A.F.Ca.CA.002.05.1.1
ATCAAGCTGCGCGGCTGGTCGGTCGACGACGAGGAGCGGCACCCCGGCATGCGCTGCGTGGCAGCCGCCATCTTCAATGAATTCGGCGAGCCGATCGGCGGCGTCTCGGTGTCGGGACCAACGGTGCGGGTGACGCCGGAGCGGTTGGCCGAGATCGGCCCGCTGGTGCGCGATGCCGCCGCCGAGGTGACCAGGATGATCGGCGGCGTGCGAGCCGGCTGATCAGCCCGTCCCGGGCAGCGCGCTCCTGGTCGCGATATCAAAGAAATCGAGAAGGATGGCCATGCCGACGCCACAGGCGGTGAATATCAGGCCGGCCATGAAGATGCGGTTGGCGCGTTCATAGATGCGCCGTTGCAGGCATTTCGTGTCGAGCAGCAGCGAGAGCGCCCGCATCTGCAAGGCAATGCCGGCCAGGATCGGCAGGACGGCGACAAGATGGTAGGTCTGCCACGGGATCGGGTTGGCGGCCCAATGCGTGATGAAGCCCAGCGAAAACGCCAGCAGGATGCCGACGGCAGTGACGGTGCCGTTGCGGAAAACCGTTTCGACCAGATCTTCCCTGGGGTCCTGCTCGTCCAAAGGTCTCTCCCCGCGTTTCGCGGTCAGAATAGACGCTCGGAAAATCTCTGTACACCGCCCGGTCTGCCGCCCAGGCCAATCCTTTCTGCGCTGAATCGGCCGGTGGAGCACGCACCGCTACCATCCAGACAGCAGAAGAGGGGCTCGCATGGGCCCCTCTGTTGCTGAAACGGTCCTCCCCTCTAAAGACGGCAGTAGTGGCGGTATCCGTCGCGGCCGAGATAGGTATCGGAGTCCGCGTCGTAGCTGGCATAACGATCGTAGCAGCGGCGGACATGCCACGAGCCGCCGCCTTCGTCGACATAGACGGTGCGCGGCTGGGCGAGCAGGCTGCCGAGGACAAAGCCGCCGACGCCGGCGGCAATGCCGATACCGAGACCGTGATTGTGGTGATGGCTGTGAGCGGCCGAAGGCTGCACGGTGCCGGCCAGCGTGGCGGCGGCGACGGCGGTGGCGATAAGGCCGGAAACGAGTGTGTTCTTGAACATGACGATCTCCTTGCTTCGTTGACCGAGGCGATCCATCCGCCTCTTGATCATCTGTCGTCGCAGCCAGGAAAAAGGTTCGAATCTTTTGTCGATCTTCTGGGATCGAAGGTCTTTGTGACGGCGACGGGAAGAGGTTGGCGAGAACATTGACGATGCAGATCTCCCCCGATGGACGTCTACGCTATGCACATACCTTCTGATCTGCCCGATGCCTGATTACCACGTGGTTCCCCCAATCCGTCGCTGCTTCGCAGCGCCACCTTTCCCCCCTCCGGAGGGAAAGGAAAGGAGCGTTGCTGGACGAGCGTTAACGGCAAAAGCTTGGCGCCTTTCCTCTACCCCGTCGATCGGGGGAGAGGTGGCTCGGCGAAGCCGAGACGGAGTGGGGGTCGACCTGCGCCGCATAAGACAATGCATGCTCCAAGCTGCCATGCACCCTATCGCCAAAGACCAGTTGTTTGGAAATGTGTGCATGCCGTAGCTTGCGGGGGAGATCGCTAGCTTGCCCGCCTACATCGCAACGCCGAACGCAAAAAGGGCGGCCGAAGCCGCCCTTTTGGGAATTGGGTCCCTCCATCAAAGGAAAATGATCACCCTGCCGTGCCTGTGGTGATGGTTGTTGTGGTGGTTATAGTGCTTCCACCAGAACTTCTTGAAGTGCTTCTTGTGATGTTTGTGGTTGTGGTTGTGATGATGGCCGTGCATGCCGTGGGCTGACGACGTGCCGACAGTGCCGGCGAGCGCGCCGGTGGCGACGAAGATGGCGACGAGGCCTGAGGTAAGAGTGCGCTTGAACATGATGATCTCCTGGATCTTTTGATCGAGGCGACCCATTCGCCTCTAACCATCAGTCGGCGCGGCGCGGCAAAAGGTTCGATAGGTCGAAGAGATTTTTTGTGGGGCCTTTGGCCCGAGCGAATAGTGAATAGCGAATAGCGAGTAGGAAAAGGCAGGAACGCCACTTACCAATCGCTACGTTGCCGTTCCCTATTCGCTATTCGCTACTCACTATTCGCTCTCTCTCACCCCATCCCCGTGACATGGCGCAGCCAGAACGCCAGCGCGATGAAGCCGATGATGGTGGTGACGCCGGTCCAGTCGACATTGGCCTTCTTCACATCGCTGATGATTTTCACCAGCAGCATCCAGGCCACGAAGATGATCGGGAGAATGATGACTAATCTGATCATGCCACACCCCTGCTCGAAGCGATTGCACCCTTCCCTAGATGTAGGAAGCAATCCGGCGGTTTTCAGGATGCCCTCGTCGACGGGCCATGTGGCATGCCGGGGAAAAACGGAGTTTTGTCTTTACTGGCGCAACAAATATGCTAACCGGAGCGCCGTGCCCTTGTAGCTCAGCTGGTAGAGCAGCGGTTTTGTAAACCGAAGGTCGGCGGTTCGATTCCGTCCGGGGGCACCAGTTTCCACCCGACAATCCCCAGAAATCAAGGAACTCAAGGGTTTCAACGTCCCCCGAGGTACACCAAAAGGTACACCGAGGGGTACACCGAGGATGAAAATGGCACTGGAACATGTCCAGCCGCGCGGCAATAGGAAGGTCTATCGAAGGAAGGTGCCCAAGGCACTTCAAGGCATTCTGGGCAAGACAGAGATGGTGCTTCGCCTCGGCAAAACCGACGCCGAGGTGCGCAAGCAGTATGACGCCACCCACGCCGAGGCGGAGCAAATCTTCGCCAAAGCATGGGACGAGTTGCACGGAGTGAAGGCGCCCAAAGCGAAGCTCACAGCGCGCGAACTGTTCGACCAAGCAACCAAGCGACTTCGGGACCTCGGCTTCAACCCGTATCGCGCTGGCAGCGGCGATCCTGATGATCCTGAGGAACGATCGGAATGGATTGCTCGCGATGTCGTCGCTGAGCAGATCGCTAAAGGCTATCCGAGGGACGAAGAGACCGACCACCCCGTTGGCGTCTCTGACGAGGACCGGGCACTGCTGACGCTACTGACCTCCTCAAATAAGCCGGTCGGTCCCTCGCCCACCCTAGAGGACGCCAAGCGGGTCTATCTGAACGACCGTTTCACTAAGACCAATCCTTCCGAGAAATCGAAGAAGCGGGACCAGCAACAAGCCGACCGTGTGGTCGGGCACGTGAAGTCGGCTCTCGGCTTTGACCCGGTGCTGGCGGACATGAAGCGTGCCGACGCCAGAACCGTCGCCAACGCCATGTTGAAGGAAATCCCGACTGCTGCGACTGTGGACCGATACCTCAATGTCGTGCGCGCAATCGTTGCCCATGGCATTCGCGAGTTCGACCTAACCGGCACAAAGAACCAATTTGAAAAGCTTGATGTTGCCGACAGCAGTAGGGAGCCGGACAAGCGAAAGAGGCTTCCCTTCACCCCGGAGCAATTGGCCGCGACGCGGGAGCGGGTGCTTGACCGCGCCGCCAGCGATCTCCAACAAATTTGGAGGCTCCTAGAGGGCACCGGCTGCCGTCTATCCGAGATTACCGGGCTTCGGGTCAGCGACGTTATGCTGGAGGCCAAATATCCACACATTGACGTCGAGTGGCACGACGAGCGCCGCGTCAAAACCGAAGTGTCTCGTCGGAAGGTCCCGCTCATTGGCGACGCCCTTCAGGCAGCACATGAAGCCGTCGAGGCGGCAGGCGAAAGCAAGATGCTGTTTGCCCGTTACGGTCATGAAGGCGGTGGCGACAAAGCCTCGGCCGCGCTTGGTAAGCACGTTAGAGCCGCAGTGACCGACAAGAAGGTAACCACCCACTCATTGCGGCACCGAATGGAGGACTTGCTGGTGATCGCTTGGGTCCCCGAGAAGCTCAAGCGCTCGATCATGGGCCACTCAGGGGGTGGTGCGGGAGACAACTACGGCGGCGAAGAAGCGCGGCTGAAGGTGGCGACTGAGGCAATGCTGAAAGCACTTGGAGAAGAACACATCGAGAGGCCTTCCGAACTGTCTGAAATGACGTAGAACTGCCGAGCAAATGACATGAAGGAGGTTTCTTGACCCCAGCATCCGCTCCAGTGCCTATACGGACGCTAGATCGCTGGCGGCATCTGCTCAAACCGCTTCCAATCACAATCGACTGTCCGACGATGAAGATGATCGGCGGTGACTTTGAACCTCCGGTCTTTGCCGGCTCAGGTCGCATTGTAATTAAGAGCTTCACCGAAATTGAGTATCGGATGTATGCCACACCATCAGACAGTGCGGATGCGTTCAAGCGGCTCGCTAAGCAGCAGAAAGATCCCTACGATACCTCCAACACCTTTCGCCTCTTTGCCACGGACATACAGGGAACTGAGTGGGCAGCAGGCTGGACAAATCCGCAGCTAGGAGAGACGAAGACGGGCATTTGGGAGTTGTGGGGCGAGTTGGACTCGCTTCTCACTAGCGCGTCCGGGCGATGGGTTTCCCAACTATCGAGCGTGGAGTTGGTCTTTCAGCCTGAGGTGCGGGTGCCTGTAGAGAAGGCGATGGTTACGGTCACCACGCTTGATGACGTCGAGGTCGAATATAGTCGCCGGCTCGCCAAGCAAACAGTACAGGTTCTCGGTTCCGAAATTGAGTTCTTCCGTACGAAGGACGGAAGCGCTCTCTGGGTTACGGCTACGTCGTCCAAGGCGCTGCCGCACCCATGTACCGAGAATTGGCTGAGCGAGCCGTTGCGAATCTTGCTGGGTCAGTTAATTTTTCCTCGCCTCGTGGCGCGGAACTTTGGAGATGGCAGAGCACAGGTCTGGCTGCGACCGTCTCCAAGGCGTTTTATAGACTCGGGCATTGCCTCATTGGTGGATGGAAATCCCTTCGAATCAAAGCCGGACTTCTGGACCCTCTACGGGAAATTGCTCGAACATGTTGCGAATACGCGTGACGAAGGGGGGCATCTAAATTCCGAGCCGCATCTGATCACACGCCTTTACGAAGAGATCATACAAGCGACACAAGGATCGCGCTGGGTGCTTTGCCTTACTTTGGCGAGCGTCGCAGAGGGTCTTGCAAAGCTGTTGATGGGGCCAACTCCACTGAAGGCCGACTTCGTCGAGAAGGACTTGAGCGCGCTTCGGGATCACACTCAGACCTGGGACGGCGACGCGAGGCTGAAGAGGCGCATTCTTGACGAATTAACTAGAGCTGAAACAAAGACCGTGTCCAGTTTCCTAGGGGACCTTCGGCAGGGGGGCGCCGTCACAGCCGCGAATGTCAGCGCTTGGAGGAAGCTGCGAAATTCCGTGATGCATGGCAACTTGGTCTCGCCATATTCGACGAGAGAAGAAGATCAGCGCATCCTAGATTTGGCTGATCTCGTCCACCGATTGACGCGAGTAATTGTCGGCATCGACGCTAGGCAGCAACCGATCCTTGGCTCTGGATTAGTCAGCGAAGGCCACGCCTAAGGAACCAGCCATGTGCAACCTCTACAACCTCACCACGTCGCAAGAGGCCATCCGCCAATGGACCGGCACCTTGCGGGACATCTTGGGCAACCTTGAGCCGTCAATTGACATCTACCCCAACCGGCCCCCCGGTCCTGTAGTTCGCAATGCGTCGGACGGGCAACGCGAGCTTGCCAATCTGCTGTGGGGGATGCCGACGCCCGTAGAACATGTGAAAGGCAACGCCGATTACGGCACTACCAACGTGCGCAAGACCCACCTTGCCTACTGGCGGCAATACCTCGGCGTAGAGCATCGCTGTGTGGTTCCAGTGACGAGCTTTGCCGAGCCGAGCCCAGAGAAGAATGACAAGGACCCCCAGACTGGCGTTCAGCGGAACTATTGGATTGCCTTGAATGAAGACCGCCCGCTGTTCTTCTTTGCAGGGGTTTGGACGCATTGGCATGGGGTGCGCAAGGTGAAGGACGGTCCCGGCGACCATGAGGTCTATGGGTTCCTCACAACCGAGCCTAACGCCCTCATCAAGCCGATCCATGCGAAGGCCATGCCGGTGATCCTGACGACGAAAGAGGAAACCGAGACGTGGCTACGAGCCCCATGGTCGGAAGCAAGGGGCTTGCAACGCACCGCGCCTGACGATGCCCTTGTGATCGTCGACAAACCGGCCACGCAGATCAAGTTTCCGCTGGGCAAGAAAGATGGCCGACTGCCGTTGCTGTGAAGCTACCGAAGGGGACGACTTCGGCAACGGACATTTGTTTACCAAAGGCTAACGGACAGGCTGGACTACGAACTCCGGCATCAATCGCGGCACCAAATGCATGCAGTGTCCAATGCAGGCGCTAAAGCGTATGTCGAGGTCCTATCGCGGTTGAATTGTGGGAAGAACCCGGCGAAGGGCTTGCGTAAGTCCGGGAACCAAATTGTTGCGCAAGACGCGAGTTATCCACATTTCGAACTCGCTCATTGTCGTGTTCTTGAGATGTCTGGCCACGAGAGCCATCAGTCCCTTGTTGTCGTAGTGCTTGGCCAATTCGGCCATGTCCTGGTTTGCCACAGCGGCATCGATACGGGCCGTCGCTTCGGCTCCAATTGCGGCAATGTCCAGTGCTGCCGTCTTTGTGGCAAATTCGGCTGCGATTTCTGCAACCGTAGTTGCGCCGCTGAGATCAATCATCTTCAGGGTGCGGTCAATTCGTCGCCGGCAGTATCGCGCGATAGTGCCCGCAGCCGATGCTGGAGTGACGTCAGCGAAGACGGCTTGTCTCAGCGCGTCGAGCCGACTATCGAGATCTCCCCCGTTATAGCCCTCATGCTCCGCAATTCTGCGCCCCACTTCAGGAAGCAGGAAGACATTCTCGATCTCTGAAACCGGTAGGACGGCGACGCCGAGCCGTGCCAGATTCGCAATTTCTGGCCCTGAATAGTCATCGGCGTCTACGATCCCGGAACAGGTCACTCGTGTAAGGTCCGCGTTAGCGCGCATTGTTACAACTGAATGAATTACTTCTTCGCATGAACCGCGCGGGATGACTGTCCACTCGGGATAGCAGCAGCGATATATGACGGTGTCGAGACTTGTGCTGCCGCCTTCGACGAAGAGAATCGGGCGACGGCTCCCAAGGATGAGCGTCGCAATCTGCTCATCGAAACCGGTTTCTTCTGGCACCGGTTCGATCACCCAACCGGTCTTGGGATTGTAGTCCCGGATCACAATCTTTTGGGCAACCCGTGACGCGGCAAATTCGAGGTCATGTGTAATGAAGATGAAGGCACAATCGGGGCGTGCAGCCTCCATCTCGTCCCATAGTTTGGCCATGATAGATCGATGAACGTGCAGCTCCGGCTCGTCAAAGATAAGGAGCGTGTCGGGATCGGCGGCGAGAACTTGACCAATCATGTAGAACACTGACCGCTCGCCATCGCTCATGTCCTTGGCGTTATATTCCGTCTGCGATCCTGTGATTTGAACACGGATGTCGTCGCCGGAGATAACAAGCCTGCGGTGAGGCAGTAGCCGCTGCCAGATGCCGGCCAACAGCTCAAACTTGGTCGGCTCTGCCGCACCTGCATCGCCGGCCCTGACTCTCTGGTGGGTCTGCAGCGTCTTGTTGGTCTGATCGGCAAAGAGGGCCTGCAGTAGCACGTCGAAATCATTGAGGAGTCCAGTCGCCATGTCGCCTCGCCAGCGGCTTCCAACACGATGCCCAAGGTTCGCATCCGTACGGGAATTTCCTGTTCGAAGGCCCAATTTCGCATTCCGCTCGGTGATCTTGGCTACAGCGGGATTTAGCGTCAGCGCCCTGTGCGCGGAAATACGGTGCGCCCGGAGTTGGAGCTGATTCTCTATCTCCACGGCGAGGCGCGTCTTGCCTCCACCGTTTGAGCCGACAAATATCAGGGAAGTGCCTGGCAGCATGGCGAAGGGAATTGAGCTGGTAGGACTTGGGATCGTGAAATTAAAAGGCATTGGTGATCAATCTCTTGATTATTTGACCCACCGTACAAGACGAAAGGACGCCGCGCCAAGTGATCAAGCCCAATGGACGCTTTGTGGCCCTCAGCCTTCATCCCGCCAGACAACTCGCCGTACCATCCTGATTTCTGCAAGCCGCGTAACCCTGATGCCCTGCCTTTCTCGGGCCGATGGATTTTGTGTTTCGGCATCCATGTACTCATTCTTGCCGCACCGCTTGCAACTCATTTTGCCTCCCACCAATTCCGCTTCAATGTCCCCGAAGATTTCCTTCAGATCACTCGGCAGATACCATCGTTTGACGTTGCACAGACCGCACCGGACCAGCACAAGCTGCCCAATCTCGTGGGCATTGCCAAGCTTCCATTCGCCGCCGCGCCTTCGTCTTCCACCAGTGTCAGCCATAGCCCCAAAATAGGAACTCATTCCTCGCTTGGTCAATCCGCTCTTGACATTTATGTTCTCTTTTTGTTCACTAACGATCGAGACATTAGGAGACGCTCACATGGACCACATTGTGACGCTGGACAGCCGACAAGAAGCCGCCCTTCAAGCCGTCGCCGACAAGTTCGTTGCCGTTCACAGGGGCGACGTGATGAAGGCGCTCAAGGAAATGATGGTCCTCAACGGTCGCCTTCAGGACCAGCTTGACGCGCGCTCTATGCCGCGCCGCGCAAGCCGCAAGGAGGGGAACGCAATGGCCCACACGATGCGCGTAGAGGCAGTAGCCCACAGCGGGAACTCGTCTAAAGCGAACTGATCTGGCAGCCAACTCAGGGCGCGGATGGAGAGGCGGGAAATTTGAGAGAACGGCCCCAGCAAACGTGCTATGAATGGATCTAGGC
>NZ_RZQI01001681.1:0-407 GCF_003998335.1 Mesorhizobium sp. M7A.F.Ca.CA.002.05.1.1
TTTCCCTGGGGTTTGACGGCACCGCCCAGCGCCTGAAAAAAGGTCGCGCTGGCAGGTGTTGAATCAGCCTGCCGTGAAAAATAGCACCGTCGCGCAAAATTCCCATAGCGGTGGCTGGATGATGGGCCGTGTTGCCCTGGCCCCTTGCGCAGCACCGGCGATTTGCTAAGCGCTGACGATCCGTGCGAGGCAGATCCCATGAACAAACCACAAGCGACCAGCGCTCCTGTCATCGAAACGAAGCGAACCATCCTGCGGGCACACCGGCTGGACGATTTCGACACCTATGCCGCGATGTGGACGGATCCCGTCGTCACCCGCTTCATCGGCGGCAAACCGCGCACGCGCGAAGAAAGCTGGATGCGCTTCCTGCGTCACGCCGGCCTGTGGTCGCTGCTCGGCTATGG
>NZ_RZQI01001682.1:0-406 GCF_003998335.1 Mesorhizobium sp. M7A.F.Ca.CA.002.05.1.1
GTTTCATTCCATCCTCCTGTTCGTTCTCGGTTCGGCTTTCAGGACGCGCATCACCAGAAGCGAAAAATCTCGCGGACGGCATCGCCGATCGAGGCCAATGTGCCGTGCTTCTTCTCGACGACTTCGCCGTGACGGCTGTCTCGCCAATTCTGCGGCTGGTCGAACGTTCCCGCCCAGATGCCGGCCTTTCCCGCCCGGGCGACGGCCTCCTCGCTCTCGAAGTCGCCATACGCAACCGCCCAGCCCGCCTCGACCTGCGCGCGGTTGAGATCCTTGCCGCCGGCGGTGCAGTCGCCGAGCAACCGGCCATAACGATCACGTTGCCAGCCGGTACAAGAGACGGGCTTGCCGGCGATCAGGCGAACGAGCGACTGGCGCGCAAGCGTGCCGCAGGAATAGTCAGTAC
>NZ_RZQI01001683.1:0-403 GCF_003998335.1 Mesorhizobium sp. M7A.F.Ca.CA.002.05.1.1
GCCCTGCACTGGCCGACCGTCAATGGCCGTATCACCGGGGATCTCTTCGAGGAGGTCCACCATTTCATTTCGGCGGTTCGCGACGACACCCCTTTCGTGATGCCGGTCGGCGACGCCCTGCGCGCCGTCGCCGTCAATGATGCCATCCTGCGCAGCGTCAAATCAGGCCTGCGCGAACCGGTCGAAGATTGGCACATCCGATGAGAGGATCCTCATGACCCGCCAACAGAACATCTGGTGCAGGCGCTTTCTCGACCTCTCGCCATTGATCCTGCTGGTCATCCTGCTGGCGATCTTCGCGCTCATCGACGCCCGCATCGTTTCAACCGCCAGCCTCATCAACATCGTCGCCCAGGCGACCCCGATCGCCATCCTGGCGCTTGGGGCTCTAATCGTTCTGCTG
>NZ_RZQI01001684.1:0-400 GCF_003998335.1 Mesorhizobium sp. M7A.F.Ca.CA.002.05.1.1
GTCTTTCACCCATGACGGCTTCGAGCTTACCTTCCTCGACCGCCAGCCGGCATCGGGCGAGGGCGATCCGGTGCTGATGATCCATGGCTTCGCCTCGAGCCATTATGTCAACTGGGTGTCGCCCGGCTGGTTCAAGACGCTGAACGACGCCGGTTACCGCGCCATCGCCTTCGACAATCGCGGCCACGGCTCGTCGTCCAAGAGCTATGAGGAGGCCGACTACACGCCGGTCAAGATGGCTTCCGATGCCGCTGCCTTGCTCGGCCATCTCGGCATCGGGCGCGCTCATGTCATGGGTTATTCGATGGGCGCGCGCATCGCGGCGTTCATGGCGCTGTCCGATCCGGACAAGGTGGCGACGCTGGTCTTCGGCGGTCTCGGCATCGGCATGGTCGACGGT
>NZ_RZQI01001685.1:0-400 GCF_003998335.1 Mesorhizobium sp. M7A.F.Ca.CA.002.05.1.1
CTGTCAGATCGGCGGGAATGGCCTCGGCGATTTTGCGCCTTTTGATCAGCGGATATTTGCCGAGAAAATGTTTGGGGGCGTTTCCGACACCCGCCAGTTCCATGTTGTGGAACCATGGGCCGAGAGCATCGATACGTCGGCGGATTTCGGCATGGGAATGCAGCATGATCAGGCTCCTTCGCCGGGAACGACAGGCACATGCGAACGGGCACCTGGCATAATCGTGGCGGGTTGGTGACGGACGGGTGCGGCGCCGTCCTCGAGCAGCCGCAGAGCCGTGCGATAGCCGTTGAACGTGCCGACATCGACATAGGCCGACCCAGCCTTGACGCCGGAGGCTTGACCTCCGGCCGCAAGGTAGGCGTTGACCAACGTGCCGATATATTCGTCACGGCATTCC
>NZ_RZQI01001686.1:0-398 GCF_003998335.1 Mesorhizobium sp. M7A.F.Ca.CA.002.05.1.1
GTCCTTGATTGTTGCCGCCGCCACCCCATGGGCCGCCGCCACCGCCGCTTTTGTCGTTCCAGGGCATGAATGTCCTTTCGCTTGGAATTCCCTCAAGCGCCGGTATTACGGCGCAAAATCCAGTATTGTTCTTCTATAGGGACGCAACGAGGCGCTTTCAACGCGATGCGCTGCCGACTTCGTCCGATTTGTCCGGTCGCGACCCTTTGTCTTCCTTCAATGCCCCTTTTTTCATTCAATGTCTCTCTCGACGCCGCTCGTAGACCGAATAACGCGTCGGGTGGCTGTCCTTTTCCCCGGCTGGGACGTCGTGCGAGCTGACAATGTGCCAGGAATCAGGATCGATCGGCGGGAAATGCGCGTCGCCGTCGACCGCTGCCAGCACATGGGTGACATGC
>NZ_RZQI01001687.1:0-396 GCF_003998335.1 Mesorhizobium sp. M7A.F.Ca.CA.002.05.1.1
GGCAGATGAAGGCCGGATGCGCGCGATTTGTGATTGAGATCGGCGATCAGTCCTTGCAGCATCTCCAATGCCAGGCCTTCGGCGGCGTGGCCTGAAAACAGGAACACGGGAAAATGCGCGGCCGCCAACGCTTTGGCGAAATCATTGAAATTCGACACCGGTTGCGATGTACGCCGCCCTTTGTGCTGTGTCCTCAGCGCCGCCAGCGTGGCGGCGAGGCTAGCTTGGCCACAGGAAAGTCGCGTTGCCTCGCGCCCGCCGTTCAGCGGCGGCACAGACATCCCGTTCGGGCCTACCACGAAGAACGCGCGCTGGTTCACGGTCGAGAGGTCGGGAACCGTCCCGGCGAGTTCGCCAACAAGACCATGATGGATCCGCGGGAGCTCGCCCACGATC
>NZ_RZQI01001688.1:0-386 GCF_003998335.1 Mesorhizobium sp. M7A.F.Ca.CA.002.05.1.1
GTGCTGATGTATGCCCAGCGCGGCCACGGCAAACGCTCGAGCTTCTATTCCGACTATACGTTCGGCGTCTGGACAGGTGCCGAAGGGGAAGAGGAACTGGTGCCGGTCGGCAAGGCCTATTTCGGCTTCACCGACGAGGAGTTGAAGCAGATCGACAAATATGTCCGCGACAACACGATCGAGCGTTTCGGGCCGGTGCGCTCGGTGCGGGCTGACCGCGACAACGGCCTTGTGCTGGAAGTCGCCTTCGAAGGGCTGAACCGCTCGACCCGGCACAAATCCGGCGTCGCCATGCGCTTTCCCCGCATTTCGCGGCTGCGCTGGGACAAGCCGGCCAACGAGGCCGACCGCATCGAGACGCTACAGGCGCTGCTCGGCCGCTAGAC
>NZ_RZQI01001689.1:0-386 GCF_003998335.1 Mesorhizobium sp. M7A.F.Ca.CA.002.05.1.1
GAACCTGGGCCTCGGCATCGGGATCGGTGGTAAGGGCGCCGGCGGTGGCGGCGGCAAGACCGTTGATGTCATCAACGGCGCCGTCGTCCAGACCGAAGGTATTCAGTCGCACGGCATCATGGCGCAGTCGGTCGGCGGCGGCGGCGGCTCCGGCGGCTTTGCGGTGACGGTCGGCGGACCTTCCTTCTCGCTGGGCGGCAATGGCAGTTCCGGTGGTGGCAGCCAGAAAGTCTATGTCGAAAATACGGCTCGGATCACCACTGACAGGGACCTCTCGATCGGCATCTTCGCGCAGTCGGTCGGTGGTTCAGGTGGTGATGGAGGCTTGGCGGGCGCCGGTGGTGCCTTTGCGGCCGTCGCTGTCGGTGGCCAGGGCGGCGCTGGCG
>NZ_RZQI01000168.1:0-8734 GCF_003998335.1 Mesorhizobium sp. M7A.F.Ca.CA.002.05.1.1
GCGCTTACCGGACATGGCGCGTCGCTTGACGACATCCGCCGCCGGCTGCACGCCACCGATGCGGCGGGCAGGCTGCTGGTCGGCGCCGATGTCGCGATTGCCGTTTGGCAGGCAACGCCAGGCGAGGGCTGGCTGGCGATGGTGTTCGGCAATCCGTTTATCTTGCCGCTGACACGCTTTGCCTACGACCGCTTCGCCGATCTTCTCTATGCCTGGAACCGGCGCAAGGGTCGCTGGTAGCGGTTCGTCATTGATGACCGCAGGGCAAAAGGTCCGGAGGACATCTCCGGACCTTTTTCGTGTGAGCTATCGGCTGGCCGGCTCGCAGAGCGCGCCGACGATGCGGCGCACTATCGGCAGCACCAGCAGCAGCGTTGGAAACGCCACCAGCCAGGACAGGCCCCAGGCGGTCAGCCAGATGGACGGCAGCTCGGGGTGGAAGCCAAGGCTTTTCAACGTCGAGATGAACGAGACGATGAAGGTCATCAACAGCGACAGCACCAGCGGGCTGAGAACAGCGGCATAGCGCGCAGGCAGTTTCCTGCGCTGATATCTTGCATTCATTTCGGGTGTTCCCTGAAAGTGTCCGGTCCGTCGCATTGGCATCCATTCGCCGTGGCCGGCAAAATTGCCCGGAAGACCGGGTTGGGATGCGTTGCTTGACGTCAGACGCTTACGGAGCAGCCGAGGCGCTCGCCGGCCTTCTAGCGGCACGTTCCAGTGAAAGCAAGCCTCTGGCGCCGCATTCAGATACATCGTAAGATATATCTTGACTCCATCGATTGGCTTGCCTAATTAAGATATATCGTAAGATACAACTCAAGGAGCAATCAATGCACAAACATTTTGGGAACAATCATTTCGGCGAACGCATGTTCATGCACATGGCCGGCAAATTTGGTGGCAGAGGGGGCGGCGGTTTTGGCCCGTTCGGGCAGGGCGGTCGCGGTGGCGGGCGCGGCGGCCCGGGCGACATGTTCCGCGCCGGGCGCATGCTGGCCGACGGCGACCTCAAGCTGATCACGTTGTCGCTGCTGGCCGAGGCGCCGCGCCACGGTTACGACATCATCAAGGCCCTGGAAGAGCGCACCAGCGGCATTTACAGCCCGAGCCCGGGCGTGGTCTACCCGACGCTGACCTTCCTGGAAGAGGCCGGCTATGCCGCCTCCGCCGCCGACGGCAACAAGAAGGTGTTTTCGATCACCGAAGCTGGCCAGGCGCATCTCGCCGACAACCGCGAGATGATCGATGGCGTGCTCGACCATCTAGAGCGCTTCGGCCGCAAAATGGCCAAGGCGCGCGACTGGTTCGGCTGGAACGACGAGAGTGAAGAGGGCGGGCGTCGTGGCGGCCGGGGTAGCCGCGGGGATCGTTCGGAAGCGCGCGACGAATTCCGCGCAGTCCGCCACCGACTGCGCGCGGCTCTGGGTGACTTCGTCGACGCCCCGGCCGACAAGCAGGCCGAGGCGATCGCCATCCTCGAAGCCGCCGCCGAGGCGCTGGAAGCGCTGTCGCGCAAGTAAGCTCGTCCAGCCGACCGGACGCAGCCCTTGCCCGCTGGGCCAAGGACCGATAGTGAAATTCATCCCGCGTCACTCTACATGGTGCGGGATGAATGCTGTTGGAGGAAGCCCGATGTCTTTTCTGAAGCGTCTTTTCGGCGGTGGCGCCAGCGGAGCCGAAACGGCTGGACCAACAAGTGCAGCGCCAGCTAAGCAGGTCGAGCACAAGGGCTTCCTGATCAGCGCCACGCCCTACAAGGCGGATGGCCAATACCAGACGTGCGGCGTCGTCTCCAAGGAGATCGACGGTGTGGTGAAGGAACACAAATTCATCCGTGCCGACCGTTTCGCCGGGCTCGACGACGCCGTCGACATCTCGATCAAGAAGGGCATCCAACTGGTCGACGAGCAGGGCGACCGGATTTTTGGGTAGATCACCGCCACAGGTCCATGCGGGCCTTTGCGCCACGATGGACCTCTCGGTCCGGGTTGACCTACGACCGCCGGCGGATCAACTCGTCCTGGCGGGATCGATCGTCATCAGGCGGGCCCTGGCCTCGATCAGATGCCTTCTCGCGGCCCTTATCCGGCCGCACAATGCCAGATTAAGAGCGACGCCGCCTTCCTCGTCCAGCAAGTCATTCGCGCGCTTCAGAGAGTGCTCAGCTCTCCTTATGCGCAGTCTGGCGTTGGCCGCTTCGATGCTGTGAATTTCAATCATTGTGCCGCGTCCTTTGCGGTTCCGGTCCCTTCACGGATTAAACCGCCGCTGATCATATTGGTTCCGGTGCTGTGACCATTCTGCGGCCGCCGCTATTTCGTTGTGGTGTTGAATTCACGGTTCGCCGCATAATCGATAACGAAGGTGCCCTCGGGAGCGCGAACGCCCTGCTTCACATTCGATATAGTCACCGTTGTGGTAAGTCCCTTCTCGTCGGTGAGGCTCCATCTGCGCAGATCGAGCGATTTTCTGTCGAACACCATGGAGATGTTCGAATTGCCGAAAGCCGATCTGTCGGCCAGCTTGACGGTAACTTGGGCGCCGTCGTCTCTGATGCTCTTGAGGCGACTGCCGGAGAAGTCGACCTTGTTGTCGAGCAGCAGCTTCAGCGGCGTCTTCGAGAGAGCATAGAGCCGCGATGTCTTCAGTTTCCTGTTGTAAACCACCAGGGATTTACCATCCGCAATCACGCTGATCCCAGATTGGCCAGCATAATTGAACCGGATCTTGCCCGGGCGTTGGAGAAAAAACCTGCCATGTTTTCTTTCCGCCTTCGGGCCCGACTGCACGAAATCCCCTGACATAGATTTCACCGATGAGAAGTGATCGGCAATCGTCTTCGCATCAACCGGCGCGGCCGAAATCGCAATCGTGGACGCGATATTCAACGCGGCAGCGCCAACAGCGGCAAACAAGAAACCCGGCAACTTTTTGATCCGATAGGCCATTCGATTAACCCCCAAGCAGACGCGTGATCGAAGGAGATCACGCGTCTTGAGATCAGTAACCGTCCGGGCACCGTGCGACGTAAACCCGGCCGTACCGATCGCGATATCTGCACTGGCCGGCTTCGCTGGCGTGGCCGATGACCGCCCCGGCTATCGCTCCGACCGCACCGCCGACAACCGCTCCTTCCACAGGGTCTCCGGCCACCGCGGCGCCTACGGCCGCGCCACCCAAGCCGCCGACGGCGGCGCCTTGTTCGGTACGGGAGCACGCCGAGAGCGGAATGAGCAGGCTCAAAATGAGCAGCGTCTTTTTCATCGTTTCTCTCCTGAGGCTACTATTAGCCAAAGCTTAAATGCTTAAGAGAGCTTTTCGATCCATCGACCGTTGCCTGCCATTCAAGCCTGGCCGTGGCGGAGCCGCGCGCCTTCGGCTCAAATCGTACCCTCACTGGTGGACGGGTGCGCGAAGTCGTCGCTTGGTGCAAACGTTGGCCGTGGACTTCCGCACTCGCACAAGGGAGAACGGATGAAACAGAGGACAGGATCCGCGGCGAACCGAACGGGCCAGGCTGATTGCGCGCCTGGCCAGCAAGGTTTGGAAGTCGACCCGAACTAAGCCGGCTGCAGTTCCCTGCGTGGCAGTGGCGGGAACGCGATGGCGATGCCGACCGCGCCGAGCCCGATAAGAGCAGAGCCGATGAAAAGCCAGGAATAGTTGGCGTAGGCATCGAACACCATGCCGCCGGCAAGCGGTCCCAATGCCATGCCGAGGCTGAACAGCATGGTGGCGGCGCCGAACACGGTGCCGAGGATGCGCTGGCCGAAATATTCGCGCGCCAGCACCGCATAGAGCGGCATGACGCCGCCATAGGTGGCACCGAAGATAACGGCCAGCATGTAGAACTGCTCAAGCTGGCTGATCGACAGATAGGCGGCAATGACGATCGCCTGGATCGCCAGGCCCGCGATCAGCACCGGCTTGACGCCCAGCCGGTCGGCCAGCACGCCGTAGAAGAGCCGGCCGCCAAGGCCTGCCAGACCTTCGACACTGTAGATCGAGACCGCTGCCATGGGGGCGACGCCGCACAGCATGGCATAGCTGACCATATGGAAGATCGGTCCGGAATGCGCCGCGCAGCAGGCAAAGAAGGTCAGCCCGAGCACGATGAATTGCGGCGAGCGCAGCGCCTGGCTGACTGTCAGGCCGGCACCTTCGGCAACCGGCGCGGAGCCGGTGTCGACCAAGAGGGGCTTCGGCGGCTGGCGCACCAGCAGCACCACCGGCAACAGCAGCACCCAGGCGGTAATGCCGATGTCGAACATGGCGGTGCGCCAGTCATAGGCGGAGATCAACCAGCGGGCGAAGGGCGAGATCGTCATCGGCGCCACGCCCATGCCGGCCGAGACCAGTGAGACGGCAAGGCTGCGGTTGGTGTCGAACCAGCCTGTGGTCAGCGCGATCATCGGCGCAAAAAAGGCGCTTGCCGCGAGACCGACCAGGACGCCATAGGTGATCTGGAAGCTCAGCAGCGAACCGGCGCGGCTGGCCAGCACCAGCGCCAACCCGAGCAGCACCGCGCCGATCATCACGACGATGCGGGCGCCAAAACGGTCCGATATCGCGCCCCAGGCGAAGCCACCAAGGCCCATCACCAGGAAGTTGAGCGTCATGGCGCTGGAAATGCCGGCGCGCGACCAGTTGGTGTCGATCGCCATCGGCTCCAGGAATATCGCCAGCGAAAACATCGTCCCGATGGCGACACAGGACATCAGCGCGCCAGCGGCGACGATGACCCAACGATAGGAAAGGCTCATTCAAATCTCCCATGCCTAAAGGCAGCGCTGCGCGCTGCTTGCACCCGAAGGACGCCGGCACCGGGTTCGATCCTACAATCCGGTTGCATTTTTTATCCAGTTTGACGTGACGCCGTTTTCGGCAGCTCAGATCGGCAGTTCCGACGTGTATTTGATCGTCTGGCTGGGGACGTCGGTCTTGACGTTCTGCACGCCCTTGATGCGGCTCAGATGCTCCGACTGGAAGCGGCGGTAATCGTCGATGCCGGCTGCCACCACGCGCACCATGGCGTCGCAATCGCCGAGCATCAAATAGCACTCCATCACCTGCGGCAGCTTGGCGACTTCGGTGGCGAAATGCTCGATCGTGTCCTCATCCTGCGTTTTCAGCCAGATGCGGGTGAAGAAGGTGAGGCCCTTGCCGATGCTGCCGGGGTTCAGCACTGCGACGTAGCGATCGATGATGCCGGCTTCCTCCAGCAGCTTCACGCGCCGCAGGCAAGGAGAGGGCGACAGGCCGACCTCTTTGGCCAGATCGTTGTTGGCCATGCGGCCGTCGCGCTGCAGCGCCCGCAGGATCCGCTTGTCGATCTCATCCAGCTTCATGGCTCTAGATTCCATCTATTTTGAAATTAATGGCACTCAATGCCGAACCTAGTTGAAGTACAACAATATTCGCAACCATATTGCGGAGAATTGTGGGTATGTTTGCCGCCAGTGTCATGAGAGTTCAAACGCAGGGCAGCGGCGGCCGCGAGGCGCGCCAGTGGAGACACATGAGCATTTCACAGGCAGTCGAGGCGGCGGGCAATGGTTCGGGATCCGAATTCCGCCGAGGCGTGGCGTCCTGCGCGCCGGTGCTGTTCGGCACCATCCCCTATGCGCTGGTGCTTGGCGCCCAGGCCACGCAAAAAGGGCTGAGCACGGTCGAACTGTCCGCGATGACAGGGCTGAATTTCGCCGGCGGTTCGGAATTCGCGGCGATCCAATTGTGGACGTCGCCGCCGCACATCGTGCTCATCGTCGCCATCACCTTCCTGGTCAACAGCCGTCATTTGCTGATGGGTGCGGCACTGGCGCCGTTCCTGCGCCACCTGCCGCGGCGCAAGGTGTTTCCGGCGCTTTTCTTTATGTGCGACGAGAGCTGGGCGCTGGGTCTGGCCGATGCCAGACAGCGCACTGCTGCCGGCATCATGCCGGCCTTCAGCCCGCGCTACTATATGGGCGCGGCGCTGGCGATGTATCTCACCTGGGTGGTCTTCACCACGCTGGGTGCCTTGCTCGGTCCGATGCTCGGCGACGTCGGGGCCTATGGTTTCGACATGGCGTTCCCGGCTGTCTTCCTGGTGCTGATGCGCGGCATGTGGACGGGGATGGCGGCGGCGCGACCCTGGCTGGTCAGCCTGGTCGTGGCGGCACTGGTCTATCTCTTCGTTCCCGGCGCCTGGTATGTCGCCGCGGGCGCCATGTCGGGTCTGGTCGCGGCCTGGCTGATGGCGAGTGATGCATGATCGATGCAACGACCTTTTTCACCATCGTGCTGATGGCCGGCGTCACTTATCTCACGCGCATCGGCGGCTATGTCGTGCTGCGCAACCGCACACTCAGCGCCCGTGCCACGGCTGTGATGGAAGCTGCGCCCGGTTGCGTGCTGATCTCTGTCATCGCACCGGCCTTCGTGTCGAAGTCCCCGGCGGATATTCTGGCGCTGGCTGTTACGCTGGTGGCCGCCACGCGGCTTTCCATGCTGCCGACTGTGCTGATCGGAGTCGCTTCGGCGGGGTTGCTCAGGCATTTCATCGGCTAGAAAGGCAGCGGCCAGTTGGCTCAGAGGCTCTTTGGCCACTGTTGGGCGGCATGTATGACGGTAAGTATTTCGACGGCATCTTCGCTTACGCGATAGGGGACGATATATGGGATATCGGCCAAAACGAGTTCTCGCGTCGCCTTGATGCGTCCAACGCGACCCATAGCCGGCTGTTCGGTAAGCAACTCCGCTGCGGACAAGATGCGCCCAATGACACGGGCGGCAGCTTCGGGACTGTCTTTCTCGATATGCGCGCCGATTTCGCCAAGCCGACGCAAAGCCCGCTTGGTCCAACGGATTGTCTTGCGGCTCATGGATCAGCCGGCGGGCTTGACGTATTTCCCGATCACGGCGGCCAACTCTTGTTCGCTGGCGAACTCACCGCGCTCGGCCTCGGCCAATCCGGCCTCTATCTCAGCGAGTTGCCACTCTTGACGAGCTACAAAGTCTTCGATGGCCTTGGCGGCCACATAAGAGCGCGAGCGATCGAGCTTTTCGGCAAGTTGGTCGAGCCTGTTTGTCGTGTCGTCGGGGAGGCGTACGGTGAAAGCCGTCATGGTTTCGATCCACTTGGTTCATTGTGATTGTGAGTGAACCAAGGTGGATCGTCAAGTCACACCCAAAGGACTCTGGTCGCTTCGCGCTGTTTACTGTCAGGAAAACAAGCGGGGAGCGCATTGAAAAAGGGCGGGCGCCAAGCGCCTGCCCTCCAATTTAAGTCTTTTCCCTATGCGGCAGCCGCGACACCCTGGCTGGCTGCCACCACGGCATCGACCTTGGCGGTCGCCTTGGCGAGCGCTGCGGTCACCGCGTCAGGACCCATGCCGACGCCTTCGATACGGATGACATCGACATCGGTCATGCCGAGGAAGCCGAGCACGCCGCGCAGGTAGGGAATGGCGTGATCGAACTGCACGGCCGCACCTTCGGAATAGATGCCGCCCGAAGCCAGCACGATATAGACCTTCTTGCCGGTGACGAGACCCTTGGGGCCGTTCTCGCCATAGGAAAAGCTCTTGCCGGAACGAGAGATATGATCGACCCAGGACTTCAGCGTCGAGGAGATGTTGAAGTTGATGAAGCCTGTGGCCAGGATCACGGTGTCGGCAGCAAACAGCTCGTCGAGCACGACATCGGAGACGCCGACGACCTCAGCCTGGCGCGCAGTGCGCGCTTCCGCCGGCACGTAGATGCCGCTCGCGTAGTCGGCGTCGATATGAGGGAGCGGATTGGCGACGAGGTCGCGCACGACGAGCGTGTTCGACGGATCGGCGGCGACGAGCTTTTCAGCGAATTCGGTAGCGATGCGGGTCGAATGGGAGGCGGCGCCGCGCGGGCTCGAAGTGATGAGAAGAATGGACATTTTGGGCTCTCCAGCGGTTGGAATGATTTGTCCCGCCAGATATGGGACTTTCGATCCATTCAATAAACTGGTATACTTTCTATACGATCCATCTATAAGTTAGATATCACGATGCGGCCCAATCCGACGCTCGATCAACTTCAGATCTTTGTGACAGTCGCCGAAGCCGGCAGCTTCTCGGCCGCCGGCCGCAGGCTCAACCGGGCACAGTCCGTCATCAGCTACGGCATAGCCAATCTCGAGGCGCAGCTGGGGCTGAAACTGTTCGAGCGCGAGGGTACCCGCGAGCCGCAACTGACCGAGATCGGCCGGGCGATGCTGGAGGATGCGCGGCGCATGATCGGTGTGCTGCAGCGCATCCGCTCGCGCGTCGACGGCCATCATCAAGGGCTCGAGGCTGAAGTCGCGCTGTCGGTCGACGCAGCGTTGCCGTCGCCGGTGCTGGTGCGGGTGCTGAAGGCGTTCGAGGCGCAGTTTCCGACCGTGATGCTGCGCCTGCATATCGGTACGCTCGGCCTGATCCCCGATCATGTCGTCAGCGGGCAGGCCGACCTTGGCATTGGCGGCCTGCTGGGCGATGTCGATGTGCATCTCGTGCGCATCGGCTTCATGTCGATCGTGCTGGCCGCCGCGCCCAGCCATCCGCTGGCCCTGCTGCCGAAGCCGGTGGCGATCGAGGATGCGCGCGAACACACGCAGCTTGTCGTCACCGACCAGTCGGAGCGCACCAAGGGGCGCGACTTCGGCGTCTTCGCCTACCGCACCTGGCGGCTGACGGATGTGCGCACCAAGCATATGCTGATGCGCGAGGGGCTGGGT
>NZ_RZQI01001690.1:0-385 GCF_003998335.1 Mesorhizobium sp. M7A.F.Ca.CA.002.05.1.1
GAGGCTGTCGCCGAGTGCCGAAAGTTCAGCCCCCAGGCCGTAAAAAGACTGGCCGACAACCGCCTCGATCAACTCGGCCGGCGAGCGGAACTTGCGCGATCCATTCTCGATCGCCTTGCGGATGTTGTCGACCGACTGCAGCGGTTGCTTGCGGGCGCCGACCAGCATCGTGTCGTTGAGCGCGAAGCGGAAATGGCCAAGCCCGCCCGCTTCCGCCGAATAGTCATGGCGCAGGTCCGGCAGATCGCCATAGAGCCAGTCGTCCTCGAGGTCGATGTGGCAGCCATGGCTGGCGGACAGGAAAGCTTCGCGCACCGGTGCCGGCAAAGCCTGATCGGCGCCGATCTCATGGCGGGCCCGCATGTCGGAAAGCTGGTAGCTGCGC
>NZ_RZQI01001691.1:0-385 GCF_003998335.1 Mesorhizobium sp. M7A.F.Ca.CA.002.05.1.1
ATTCTTGACGACGACCTCGCCAACCAATTTCCCGATCCGCTTAGCGGTCACTTGCGGCGTCGCATCCTCAAACAGCATCTGCTCGTCGGGAAAGGTTGGTAATGCGATATCAGTGACGGCAAGGGCTTCGACGATCGCTGCCTGCGCCTCCTCGCGCTCACGCCAGAGCCGCGGCCGGTAGTTGGGGTCGAAGGCGATAAGGGAACCAGCCGAACGCGCCTTGGCGACGGCCGCCAGCAACGCAGCGCGCGCGGCTTCGTCCAGAATTGCCAAAGTGATTCCGGAAAAATAGACAAGTGCCTGGTTTTCCAGGTTTTTCGATAATGCGGCCGGGTCCGAGGCAAGCTGCCGCGCGGCGGCGTCGCCACGCCAATAAGTGAAGGAG
>NZ_RZQI01001692.1:0-383 GCF_003998335.1 Mesorhizobium sp. M7A.F.Ca.CA.002.05.1.1
ATGCCGAGCAGATCGGCATGTCGGTCGCCGATGTCGTCACCTTCGTCAGCGTCGGCATCTTTGGCGGCGCCATCATCCAGTATCCGCTTGGCTACCTCTCCGACCGCTGGGATCGGCGCCGCGTGCTCTTGATCACGACCTGCTGCGCGATGCTTTCGGCGCTGGCGCTGGTGTTCATCGCCGGCAGCAATCCGGCGCTCAACTTCATCCTCATCTTCATCTTCGGCTGTTTCGCCATGCCGCTCTATTCGCTGTCGGCGGCGCATTCGAACGATCGCGCCGACACGGGCGAGTTCGTGCTGATCAACGCGGCGCTGATGCTGTTCTATTCCTTCGGCGCCATTGGCGGCCCGTTCGCCGCCTCGACGGCGATGCAATATTTC
>NZ_RZQI01001693.1:0-302 GCF_003998335.1 Mesorhizobium sp. M7A.F.Ca.CA.002.05.1.1
ACAGTGCTGCGCTACCTCTCAGCATTGCTGAGCGGTCGCGAAGCCCGCTACATCGGCCATAATCCGGCCGGCGGCGCGATGGTAATCGTGTTGATCGGGGCGATGGGATTAACCGCGTTGACCGGATGGCTGATGACAACGGACGCCTATTTCGGCGTGCCATGGGTCGAGGCAGCACACAGCCTCGCCGCGCACAGTCTGCTCCTGCTGGTCCTTTTCCATATGGGTGGCGTCGCGCTGGCAAGCTTTCGACATCGTGAAAACCTTGTCCGGGCCATGATTACGGGGCGAAAACGCAAAGC
>NZ_RZQI01001694.1:0-379 GCF_003998335.1 Mesorhizobium sp. M7A.F.Ca.CA.002.05.1.1
GACGCTGCCGCGGTGCCGACGAAGACGAGGAACACCAGGAAGGTGTGCCGCAGGCAGAAGCTCAAGACCTTGTCGTAGCCGCGGGTGACGAGGTCCGGCTTGTGGCCGGGGCCATGCTTGTCGCGGTCGGCTTTGGTCACCGACAGCAGCCGCGAGCACAGCATCGGCGTCAGCGTCAGCGACACGAACATCGACGCCAGGATGGCGACCGTCACCACGACGGCGAACTCGTTGAAGATGCGCCCGATGACGCCACCCATCAGCAGCACCGGGATGAACACCGCGACCAGCGAAATCGAGATCGAGATGATGGTAAAGCCGATTTCGCGCGCGCCCTTCAGCGATGCGTCGAAGGCCGACAGCCCGTCCTCCTCCATAT
>NZ_RZQI01001695.1:0-378 GCF_003998335.1 Mesorhizobium sp. M7A.F.Ca.CA.002.05.1.1
CGCCGGGACCAAGGGGGCAGCCACCGGGACCGCAGGCTTGCCGAGCGCGTTTATCGAGGCGCTGACGCTGGCGATGAGGTCGGCCAGGCCGGAGGCGGGCAAGCGGTTCTTCTCGACGTAAGCGGACACGATGTGAGCGGTCAGCTCGAGCAGATCGATGTCTTTACGGGCACTGTTGCTATCGTCGGTCACTCTATTTCTCCGTCTACAGCGAATGACCTGAAAATCGGATTCGACTTCCGGAAAGGATCATGCGCGAAATCAAAATGCTATGGCGTCCTTCGTGCGTCCACGGGACGAATGGCGTTGGTGTAGCGCGGAATTCCTAGTCGGCAAATCTGCGTATTGCAACGACTTGATGTCAGGTCACACGTTATT
>NZ_RZQI01000169.1:0-8699 GCF_003998335.1 Mesorhizobium sp. M7A.F.Ca.CA.002.05.1.1
GCTCCGGTCGGAGCAAGGACGAATCCGGCGAGCGCGGCGAAGAAAAACCTGCGGAAAAGTTTCATGTCTTGAGCCTCCCGATGATCAATGTCTGCTATTTGGGCGAAATGACCACACCCCAGGGCTGCTGGCCCACGGTGAGCGATTGGACCGGCTCGTCGGTGGCCGTGTCGATGAAGGTGATATCGTTGGAATTGCCATTCGTGGTGATCAGCGTTTTCTGGTCGGGCGTGAAGGCCAGATGCCAGACACGCTGGCCGACGAGGATGTATTTCTCCACCTCGTAGGTGTCGGTATTGATCACCGCGACATGGTTCGCCGGGCCGAGCGCGACATAGGCTTTCTTGCCATCGGCGGTGATGGCGATGCCTACCGGCTGGATGGTTTCGGCCCGCAGTCCCTGAATCGCGAACTGGATCTTCTTCACCACTTCGCGTTTGGCGTTGTCGATGACGCTGACAGTGCCACCGACCTCGGCGCTGACCCAGACCTGCGAGCCGTCGGGCTTGAAGTCGGCGAAGCGCGGGCGCGTGTCGACCAGCACGTTGTCGGTCACCTCATGCGTGCTGGTGTCGATGAAATGCGCCATGCTGGTGGTTTCCGAGGTGTTGACCATGGTCTTGCCATCGGGGCTGACACCCATGCCTTCCGGTTCCACGCCGACCGGAATCTCGGCCAGGACCTGCTTGCTTTCGACGTCGATGGCGGTGACGAGATTATCGTCCTCATTGGCGACATAAAGCGTCTTGCCGTCCGGCGAGAGCACGAACAATTCGGGATCGGGGCCGGATGGCAGCGTACCGACGATTTCAAGCGTCGCGGTATCGATGATCTGGACCGTATCGTCATCGCTGGCGCATAGGTAGACGAACTTGCCGTCATGCGAGATGGTGATGCCGCGAGGTCTCTGGCCGACTTCAACTGTCTTCACCACCTGCATCGTCGCCGTGTCGACGACGGTCATCGTGTTGTCCTTCTCGTTGGAAACGTAGGCCGTATAGGCCGATGCCGGACTGGCCGTCAGGCCGGCCGCGAGAATGGCGAATGCGCAAGCTCGTTTCTGCACGCAAATTCCTCCCGATTGACTCTACTTGAGAGCGCATTTCGTTTCCGGCTGATCGACACCGAGCGTGTCGAGTTCGGAGACTTGGTGAAGATAGCCCTCTTGTGGCGATGTCGAGACGACGGACTTGGTATCGCCAAGCAAGATCGGCTGGCGAAGCTGGAGGTTCCATTTGCGGAAGGTCAGCTTCTGCCCCTTGAAAGCAGCAACCGAAAAGTCGTCCGAGCGCATGTAGTCGCTGATCTTTTTCGCATCGTCGCCCTTGGTGCGCGTGGTGGCCTCGCCGACGGCACGCACCGCCGTCCAGGCCGACATGTCCTTTGAAAGCATCCGCCGGCTCGCCGTCTTCAAGAAGCGGCTCTGCATCTGGATGCCGCCCCATTGTTCGCTGGCGGGATGCCATGACGATGCAACCAGACCGGCCGTGCCGGCGACCAGCCGCGGCGTCCAGGTGCGATAGGGCACGTAGGTCCCGAAAACCTCGCTTTCGTCCGCGACAAGCACCACGTCATGCTCCGGGAGATCTTGCGTGAACACGGAAATCTGCTGCTGTATCTGCGTGGCGCCGGTGTCGGTGCGCCTGGCTGTGCCGGTATCCTTGAATTCCTTCTCGGCGACGATCTGGCCGCCGAAGCGGGTTGCCGCGCGGCGCAACGCATCGGCGTAGAGACGATCCTGCTCATGCGATCCATACAGCAGCACCCAATTCGGCCACTTCTTCACCATGAGATACTGCGCCAGCGCATCGGCCAGCATGCTGCGCGTCGGCGCGACATGGAAAACGTTGACGCGGCAGTCCTCCTCGCGAAGGCTGTCGTCGGTGGCGCCGACGTTGAAGATCAGCACGCCTTTGTCGCGGGCGATGTCGGCGATCGACAGCAATTGTTTGGCTGAAAGATCGGCGACCACATAGCGGTCGCCCTTGGCGATCATGCCTTCGAATGCCTGAACCGCGTCGCCGTCGGGCTTGATCTCGGTCACGTCGAGGCTGAATTTCTGGTTGGTGAACTTTCCGGTCGTATTGTTGTCGCCGATCGCAACCTCGGCGCCGGCGACACCTTCGTCACGTGGCGGCAGGTCGAGCATGGAAAGCGTCAATTGCGGTGCGTAGGCCCGCAAATAGCCTATCTTGATTTCGGTTGTCTTTTTTTCCGGCTTCGCCACCGTTTCCTGGCCTGTCGCGTCGGAAACGTTGACGGTCAGGGAAAAAAAGCACAAAAAGGCAGCGAGAGTGCCTGGCACCGCGCTCGTCATCGATAGTAATTACCCATTCTTGCGCAAAGGTTCGACGGTTGCCGGACCCGCGCCAAGTCAAGGTGCCCATGATCAACTTAGCCGACCCGCAAAATTTATCAAACCCTATCGAAAGACTTTTCGCGCCTGCCAGAACGGTGCGGAAGGTCGCCGGCGTCGATTCGCATGGCAACACCGGCGAGACGTGGCGCAGGGGGATCGACTGCCTCTATAAAAACGTCTTGTCCTCCAAACTGGAGAAACTGTTCAAGTGACCAGAATGCTGGCAAGCGTCACCGGCATCGAAGAGGCGGAGATCGCTCTTTCTGGAGGTGTCGACATCGTCGACCTGAAGGACCCGAAGGCGGGAGCTCTGGGCGCGGTGTCCACGGAAACCATGCGCCGAACGATTTCGTTCATCGCTGGTCGGGCTCCGGTCAGCGCGGTCTGCGGCGACCTGCCGATGGAACCCGAAACGATCCGCATCAAGGCCGAAGAGATCGCGGCGACCGGCGTCGACTATGTGAAGATCGGGTGTTTCCCTTCGGCGAATATCTCTGCCTGCGCACAGGCGCTCGAACCGCTCGCCGCACGAACGAAGCTGATTGCCGTGCTGTTTGCCGATCTGGCGCCGGACTTCGAGCTTCTGCCGATATTCGCCAGGCATCGCTTCCATGGCGTGATGGTCGATACCGCGCAAAAGGGGAAGGGCCGGCTGCTCGATCATCTGCCGCCGGAGCGTATTCCGGGATTCGTCGACCGAACGAAATCGCTCGGTCTGATGGTCGGCCTGAGTGGATCGCTGGAAGCTCCGGATATTCCGCGCCTATTGCCTTTCGCTCCCGATTTTCTCGGCTTTCGGGGGGCGCTGTGTGGCCATTCCGGTCGCACGAGTTCGATCAGCGCCGAGGCGGTCTCGCAGATTCGAGAGTTGATCCCGGCGGAATCCGGGACCGGCGGTCAATCGAGTATCGACTATCGCCTGTTGGCGGCGAGAGGCTATTCGCCGGACACCGACCCGACATTGGGCACGGACAGGATTTTTGTGCGGGATTTTGTTCTGCCGGTCCAGATCGGTGCCTACAGCTTCGAGCATGGCCATACTCAAAAAGTGCGCTTTGATGTGGCCGCCGACGTGCTGCAAATCACCGACCATCCCGAGGACATGCGCCATGTGTTCTCTTATGACATCATCATGGACGGCATTCGCACCATCGTCGCGCGGGGACATATCCAGCTCAGCGAGGCTTTGGCCGAGCAGGTGGCAGCGCACGTCCTGGAGAACCAGCGTGTCGTGCGTGTCACGGTAAGGGTGGAGAAGCTCGAGCTCGGCCCTGGCGGCGTCGGCGTCGAGATCGAACGCAAGCGCCAATCGGCGGGACGCGGCGCTGCCTCCGGCACTGCCGGCCGAAAAGACCGGAGCGTTGTTTTCCGGCCGCGCCAGGAACGCCCCGAAATGCTCCGACGGGCCATCGTCAAGCTTGGCGGCAGCACGGCCCATGCGGCGGGGATGAAGAGCTGGATCGCAGCGCTGGCGGGTTCCAGGCTGCCGATCGTCATCGTGCCCGGCGGCGGCCTCTTTGCCGACCATGTGCGCGAGACGCAGACACGCATGGATTTTTCCGACGCCGCCGCGCATGCCATGGCGATCCTGGCCATGGAGCAGTTCGGCCATGTCATCCTCGACCGGGACGAAAGACTGACGCCGGCACGGTCGCTGGACGAGATCGGGCGAGCGTTGGAGGCGGGCAAGGTTCCGGTGTGGCTGCCGTCGTCACTGGCACTGCCGGCGCTGGATGTTCCGGCCTCGTGGGACATTACCTCCGATTCTCTGGCCGCCTGGCTTGCCGGCAAGCTTGGCGCAAACGCGCTGTTGCTTATCAAGCAGACCGGTGCATTCTTCGATGGCGATACCGCTGACAGCCTGAGGACCCGAGGCATTGTCGACCCCGGCTTTGCCGCCATGCTGCCCGACGGCGTCGATTTCCATCTCGCCGGTCCGAAGGATGCTGCCGAGGCCGGCGCGATGCTCGCGTTGGGCAAGCTGCCCGGCACCAGGATCGTGGCTTCAACAGGGTCGTCGGCAAAGAAGGCGGGATAGCCGATGGTGAAGCTGCATGTGCCGCGCTGGGCATGGGTTTTGACGGGTTCCGGGCATTTCTTTACGGAGAGCTTCGCACTTGTTCGCCAACTCGAACATTGCGATGTCTTCGTGTCGAAGGCTGCCAACGAAGTGTTGCGCATGTACAAGCTTAAACTTGATTTCCCGGAGACGACGCGCGTGCTGCACGACAAGACCGCGAGTGCGATCCCTGTCGGCGAATTCTACCACGGTGTCTATCACACGGTCGTGGTGGCGCCGGCCACGTCCAACACGGTCGCCAAATGCGTGCATGGCATTTCCGACACGCTCGCCACCAATGTCTTTGCCCAAGCCGGAAAGTGCCGTGTGCCAGCCATCGTCTTTGCTTGCGACACCGCGCCGGAACTCGAGACCCAGGCACCGCACGGGCTGGTCAAGGTCTATCCGCGCAGGATCGACCTGGAAAATACCAAGCAGTTGAAGAGTTTTGAGCGGACCCAGGTGGTCGAATCGCTCGCTGATCTCGAAGCCTCGCTCACACGGCGCCGGGCCGAACTCGCAAGCGATGGCTGAGCGGCTGGTTTTTCTTACCGGCCATCTGGCCAAGGCGCGGCTGAAACGGCTGCTGGCCGGGCTGGGCAGTACCGAATTCGCGTGGGAAATCGTCGACGTCGGCGTCAAGGTCGCCGCGCTGATGAGCGAGGACATTGTGAAGCGTCGGCTCACTCTGACAGGAGACGTCGACCGCGTCGTCCTGCCCGGACGCTATCGGGGCAACATCGAGCACCTGTCGGAGCATTTCGGCGTGCCCTTTGTGCGCGGCCCCGACGAGATCGCTGACCTGCCGGCCTTCCTTGGCCGGGCGGGCAAACCGCCGGATCTGACGCGTCACGATATGCGCATCTTCGCCGAGATCGTCGATGCGCCGATGCTGTCGGTCGAGGCGCTGATGGCGAGGGCCTCGATGTTGGCCGCGGCCGGCGCCGATGTCATCGATCTGGGCTGCCTGCCGGAGACGCCGTTTCCATTGCTGCCGGAGGCTGTGCGAGCGCTCAAGGCACGGGGATTTATGGTCAGCGTCGATTCGGCCAGCGTGGACGAACTGACGATCGGGGCACGCGCCGGCGCGGACTATCTTCTCAGCCTCGATGAGAACACGCTGCCGTTGATCTTCGACCATAGGGCTACGGCAGTGTTGATACCGTCCACGCCCGGCGATCTGGATTCGCTCGGCCGGGCCATCGAAGCCGCTCAAAAGGCCGGCGTTGCCTTCATTGCCGATCCCGTGCTCGACCCGATCCATTTCGGCTTCGCCGTTTCACTCGGGCGCTTCATCGAGGCGCGGCGCCGCTGGCCGGACGCCGAATTGCTGATGGGTACCGGCAATCTCACCGAATTGACCGACGCGGACAGTTCCGGTGTTACGGCCGTTCTAGCGGGACTCTGCTCGGAACTCCGGATCCGAAACGTGCTGGCGGTGCATGTCAGCCCACACACGGTGCGGACGATCGAGGAGCACGATATCGCCCGCCGCGTCATGTTGGCTGCTTGCACGGACGGCGCGTTGCCGCGCGGCTATCACCCAGGCCTGTTGCAGGTCCACGATCGCAAGCCTTTCACAGCCTCAACCGACGATATCGAGGCATTGGCGGCCCAGGTCCGCGACGCCAACTTCCGGATCGCGGTAGCGGAGGACGGCATCCATGTTTTCAATAGCAAAGGGCATGCGGTTGCCACGGATGCGTTCGAACTTTTTGCCGGGCTGGACGTCAACGCCGATGGCGCACACGCTTTTTACCTCGGCGCGGAACTGATGAAAGCGGAGATCGCGTGGCGCCTCGGCAAGCGTTATGTGCAGGACGAACCGCTCGCATGGGGCGTTGCCGCGCCGGCTCCTGAAACCGACCGTACCCGTCTTGCCGAGCCGGGCCAGACGCTCCGCGCAAGGAAAGAGCGCTAGACCATGCCCTACATTCGCGAATCGATCATCACGACGGTCAACAAGGCAGGCAACGTCCACATCGCGCCGATCGGCATCATTGCCGAGAATGACGGCTGGGTGATTGCACCGTTCCGGCCGTCGGTCACGCTCGACAATCTCGCCGAAGTGCCATTCGCCATCGCCAATTATACCGACGACGTGCGTGTCTTTGCCGGCTGCCTGACAGGCCGCAAGCATTGGCCAACCGTTCCGGTTGACGGGTTTCCGGTGCCGAGGCTCGAGGCGGCGCTGGCGTATTCGGGTCTCGAAGTCCAGGCGGTCGATGACAATGGCGTGCGCCCCCGCCATTTCTGCCGCGTGGTGCGGGAGGAAGCGCTCGCGCCGTTCACCGGCCTCAACCGAGCCAAGGCGGCAGTGCTTGAGCTGGCCATCCTGGTCAGCCGGCTCGGCATGCTGCCGCGCGATAAGATCGAGGCGGAAATCGCCTACCTTTCGATTGCCATCGAAAAGACCGCAGGCGAGGGCGAAAAGGAGGCCTGGGGCTGGCTGATGCAGCGTGTCAGCGATCACTTGACCGCCAAAGGTTCCGGTAGCGAGGACGCGCGGGGTTAGGCCGAGCGCCGCACCCTGCTTACAACGGATATCCCGCCAAAAGCGCTATCGCGGACGCGGGGGCCGCGCTGCTCGCTTGCCCGCGAACGGTGTCATCGGCGGGGATGATGTCGGCGAAATCGACGTAGCTGCGTTCCATGCGTTCGGCCAGTCGCCTGATCTGCCAGCGACCGATTCCGGCGCCGACGATCGGGACATGCCGCGGCAAGGTCCCGGCAACCAGAGACGCTGCATCGTGCACTTTGCGCAGTTGCTGCTCGCTGAACCAGCGCGCGACTTCACCCCATTCCGGCGGGGTCAGGTCAGTGGCGTCGCGCCCCACCATGCGCGCCAGCCGCGCGATCGAGCCGTCCACGGTCTTTTCCTTGCCGTCGGCGGGAGGGTGCCTGTCGTCGTCCTCGTCGAGCACGCCCAGGATGCGGTGCGCGTCGGCGATCGAGGCGAAATACTCGTTCATCAGCGGCGTTAGCCTGCCATGGACGGGAGCCGACGAGGCTACGCCGAACAGGAATGTCCTGGTAAAGCCGGTATAGACCAATTCGCCGGTTAGAAGCCGTCCGGCATCGGTGTAGCCGTCATTGGCCACGGCGCCGTTCTTGATGGCAATGATATCGGTGGTGGTGGAGCCCATGTCGACGAACAGGGCATCGCCGGCGAGTTTTGCCACCAACAAGGCTGTCGCGTGCCAATTGGCAGAAGCCACATCGGCGCCTAACTGCGCTGCCTGCTCGACCCCGACGAAACCGGATGGTCCGGCATAGACCAGCTTTTTGTCTGTGGGGAAATGGGTGGAAATCTGACCCAGCAGAGCCGCTACGCCGACATCGCGGGACGGAAAGATGTCCGACAGTTCGCCTGTCATGGTGAATGCGTTGAGATCCGCACCCGCGTAGATCGGAGCCGTTTCGTCGAGGGCTGAAGCCAGCTTGTGCAGGCCTTGCCAGAGCGGCGTTGCGATCGTTACCGCCTCGACGATGCGACCGTCTTGTGCGCGGGTCACCTTCAGATGCGCGCCGCCAATGTCGAAACCGGCAATGATGCCCTTTCTTTTTTCCACGCTTCAAGCTTTCATGACGGGGGCAATTGGTCGGTGAAAAAAACGTTGCGTATTATTCCGGTTCTCGACCTGAAAGACGGCGTGGTGGTTCGCGCCCAGCAGGGAAAACGCGATCGCTACAGGCCGATCGTTACGCCGCTCAGCCGAAGCCCTGATGTCGTCGCGGTCGCTGAAGGACTGCGTGGGCTTTATCCTTTTTCGACCTTCTACATCGCAGATCTGGACGCTATCGAAGGCGGAGCGCCAAACAGCGACGCACTCGCCCGGCTGAGGACGATGGCGGAGCCGCCGGAACTTTGGGTCGATGCCGGCGTGGCCGACGAGAAGACACTTTTGGCGGCGCTTGCCGAACGCTCGCTGTCTCCTGTTCTGGGCTCTGAATCGCAGCGGGACGACATGTTGCTGCGGCGTTTTCGCGATCATCCCGATCTCATCCTGTCCCTTGATTTCGTCGGCGATAGTTTTTGCGGACCGCGTTCTCTTCTCGATGAGCCCGAGCTTTGGCCGCAAAAGGTGATTGTCATGACGCTGGCCAAGGTCGGTGCGGCCGCCGGTCCTGACTTCGGGCGGTTGCAGGAGGTCAAGGCCAAGGCCGGAAATCGCGCCGTCATCGCGGCCGGCGGCGTCCGAGATGAGGCCGACATCAGCGCCTTGTCCGCGATGGGTGTCGCCGCGGCGCTGGTCGCAACCTCATTGCACAACGCTACGC
>NZ_RZQI01000016.1:0-19047 GCF_003998335.1 Mesorhizobium sp. M7A.F.Ca.CA.002.05.1.1
GTCTTTCACCCCCGCCGATCCAGCCTCGCCACCAGCCGGTCCCCCGCCCACTGGATGCCGCAGACCAGGATGATCAGCACGATGACCACCGCGATCATGACGGACGTCTCAAATCGTTGATAGCCGTAGCGGATGGCGAGGTCGCCGAGGCCGCCGGCGCCGATGGCGCCGGCCATGGCCGAGGCACCGATCAGCGTCACCAGCGTCACCGTGAAGCCGGCGACGATGCCGGGCAGGGCTTCCGGCACCAGCACCTCGCGGATGATCGTCCAGCGGTTGCCGCCCATGGCGCGCGCCGCCTCGATCAAGCCACGGTCGACCTCACGCAACGACACTTCGGCAATGCGCGCGTAATAGGGCGTGGCGGCGATCGACAGCGGCACGATGGCTGCCCATGTGCCGATCGAGGTGCCGACGATCAGCCGCGTCACCGGGATCAGTGCCACCAGAAGGATGATGAAGGGCACCGAACGGAAGCCGTTGATGACGGCGCCGAGCGCCCGGTTCACCCACAGGCTTTCGGCAATCCCGCCGCGTTCGGTGGCGATCAGTGCCAGGCCGAGCGGCAGGCCGAAGACCAGCGAGATGAGGCCGGAGGCGGCTGTCATCAGGACGGTTTCCCAAATCGAACGCAGCAGAAGTTCAAACAGGATCGGCGACATGGCCAAGCACCTCCACCCGCGCCTGGCGGGTCTTCAGGAATGTGATGATGTCAGCGAGATGATTTGCATCGCTGCCGGGAACAGACAGGAACAGCGTGCCGACGGGCTGTTGCTGGATATGGTCGATGCCGCCGTGGATGAGGCGGAAGGCGCCTGGAACAGCCGTGGCAAGGTCGGACAGCAACGGGCCGCGTGCCGCATCACCGGCCACGTCGACGCGCAGGATCGTCTCCGCGCCGGCCGCCGGCAGCAGCCGGGCCGCCAGTTCGGCTGGCAGCTGTGGCCGGATGGCGCCGAGCAGGCTTTTGGTGATGTCTGATTGTGGGTCGGCAAACACCGACCAGACCGGCCCTTGCTCGACGATGCGCCCGGCGTCGATCACCGCAACGCGGTCGGCGATCGAGCGGACCACCTCCATCTCATGGGTGATCAGAAGGATGGTCAGCCCAAGCTGCCGGTTGATGTCCTTGAGAAGGGCGAGGATGGAGCGCGTTGTTTCCGGATCGAGCGCCGAGGTGGCTTCGTCCGACAAGAGCAGCGCCGGGCGTGCTGCCAGCGCCCGGGCGATGCCGACACGCTGCTTCTGGCCGCCCGACAGTGACGCCGGATAGGCTTTTGCCTTCTCGGACAGGCCGACGAGGTCGAGCAGTTCGGCGGCGCGCTTCAGTCGCTCGGCCTTCGGGCGGCCCTCGATCTTGAGCGGCAGCGCCACATTGTCTTCGACGGTCTTGGCCGACAGCAGGTTGAAATGCTGGAAGATCATGCCGATGCGCCGCCGTAGCGGCTGCAGGTCGCGCTCGCCGAGCCGGCTGATCTCTCGGCCTTCGATGAAAACTTCGCCGGAGTCAGGACGCTCCAGCCCGTTCAGGCAGCGGATCAGCGTCGACTTGCCGGCGCCGCTGCGGCCGATGATACCGAGGATCTCGCCCTTGCGCACGGTCAGCGAGATGCCGTCGAGCGCCGCTGTCGCACCGAAGCGGCGCTTCAGCTCGACGAGGCGCACGACGTCCTGAGACGCGTCGGGCCGGGCATGGATCGGATCGGCGGTTTCTCCGGATGCCGTGATATGCTGGTTCATGAATGTTCCTGTTCCCGAAAACGCAATCGCGGCCCGCGCCTGAGCGCGGACCGCTGTTGCTATCGAACCGGGCTTCCGGTCGACCGGATCAATAGGCGCTGAGGCCGGTGCCCTTGTAGACCTTGTCGAACTCGGCCTTCACCGCCTCGTTCTGATAGGAGGCGACCAGCGTCTTCACCCAGGCCTCGTTCTCGTTACCGGCCTTCACCGCGATGAAGTTGCGGTAGGGATTGTCGGCGATCGGCTCCTGCGCGATGCGGTTTTCCGGCGTCAGGCCGCTTTTCAGCGCCCAGTCGGTGTTGACCACGGCCGCGTCGAGATCCTCGACCGAGCGGCCGACAATGCCGGCGTCCAGTTCCTTGATCACCACCTTCTTCGCGTTCTCGGCGATGTCGACGGTGGCGGCGAGAATGCCGGTGCCGTCCTTCAATTTGATCACGCCCTCGTTCTGCAGCACGCGCAGCGCCCGGCCTTCATTGGATGGATCGTTCGGCACGCCGACGACCGCGCCCTCGGGCAGGTCGGCGACTGCTTTGTACTTCTTGGAGTAGAGGCCGATCGGCCACACGCCGGTATAGCCGACGCGCACGATATGATACCCTTGAGTCTTGATCTGGTTGTCGAGATAGGGCTGGTGCTGGAAGGCGTTGGCGTCGATTTCGCCGCGCTCCAGCGCCTCATTGGGCTGGGTGTAGTCGTTGAACACCACGGTTTCGATGGAGAGGCCCTTTTCGGCGGCCTGGGCGACGACGACTCGCCAGACATCCTCGTCCTCACCGCTGATGATACCCACCTTGATCGCCTTTTTGTCCTCGGCGAACGATGCGCCGGGCGCCATCAGGCTGCCGATCGCCACGGCCGAGGCGAACAGCAGAGCAAGGCCACTGCGCCGGTTGACGGTTGACCCCGGGGAAGATGGCAAAGTGTTCTTGAAGTCGGACATGATTGATCTCTGTGGTTGTGAAGTCATGGCAGCGAGGCGGATTGCCTAGCCTTGGTCACATCCTCAGAAATTCTATCAAGTTTATCAAAGAACGCCTTTCGCCGTTCTCGCCAAAGCCGGGAATATTCTCTCAAAATTTTCGGGTGAGTGAGAACGAGACGCCATTGAATCGATCGCCGCGGGCTACGATGCGATCCGCTGCGCTTCGGAAGTAAGATCGGACTCTCGGAAAAACCGGCGCTGACGCCAGGCTCAAAGCGCGATCCACGCCGTCTTCAGTTCCAAATATTTCTCCAGCGCGTGAAGCGACTTGTCGCGGCCGAAACCGGACTGTTTGACGCCGCCGAGCGGCACGGTGATGTCGGCGCCGCCATAGGTGTTGACGTGGACGACGCCGGCATTGATGGCGCGCACCATGCGGTGTGCTGTGGAGAGGTTGGCGGTCCACACCGCCGAGGCGAGCCCGTAGACGGTCGAATTGGCAAGCCGCACCGCCTCCTCCTCGGTCTCGAAGCGCATGACGCCGAGCACTGGCCCGAACACCTCCTCGCGCGCAAGCTGCATGTCTTGCGTGACATTCTCGAAGATCGTCGGCGCCATGTAGCTGCCGCCGGTCTCGGTCAGAATCCGCTCGCCACCGGTGACCAGCTGGGCGCCTTCTTCGGTGGCTCTGGCGACGAAACCGAGATTCTTGTTCAGTTGCTCGGCGCTCGACACGGCGCCGACATCGCTGGTGAGATCGAGCGGATCGCCGACTTTGAGCCGCGTGGTTGCCGCGACAAGTTCGTCCATGAACCGATCATAGACCGCTGACTGGACCAGAAGCCGCGAGCCGGCGACGCAGACCTGGCCGGAATTGCGAAAAATGCCGTTGGCCGAGACGACCGCCGCCTGTTTCAGGTCGGGAGCATCGGCAAAGACGATGTTGGGCGACTTGCCGCCGAGTTCGAGGAAGACGCGCTTCAGATTGGAGCGAGCGGAATATTCGAGCAGCCGTCGGCCGACCGGCCCCGAGCCGGTGAAGGCGATGGCGTCGACATCCATATGCAGGCCGAGCGCTTCGCCGGTGACCGCGCCACGGCCGGTGACGACATTGAGCACACCGGCGGGAAGTCCGGCCTCGCTTGCCAATTCGGCCAGCTGCAGCAGCGTCAGCGAAGCGATCTCCGGCGGCTTGACCACCACGCAATTGCCGGCGGCAAGTGCGGGCGCGATCTTCCAGGCGCCGATCATCAGCGGAAAGTTCCACGGCACGATGACGCCGACGACGCCGAGCGGCTCCTTGTGGATCAGTCCGAGCACATTGTCGGCCGTTGGCGCGATCTCGCCGTAGACCTTGTCGATCGCCTCGGCATAGTAGCGGATGGTGCCGGCGGCCGAGAGCGGTTCGGCCTTGTAGGCCATGCCGATCTCGGTGCCATTGTCGCGCACGCCGAGCACGGCGAGCTCGTCGGCATGCTTTTCGACCAGCTCGGCGAATTTCGTCAGCACCTTCTTGCGAAAGGCTGGCGCTGATCGCGACCACGAGCCCTTCTCGAACGCCTTGCGCGCCGACTTCACGGCGCGGTCGATATCGGCGGCGTTGCCGTCGGCGATGCTGGCGAACGGCCGGCCGTCGATCGGCGACGTCACCGGCAGGCTTGCGCCGCTTGTTGCCTCGATCTGCACGCCATCGATGAACAGGCCCCGTGCGCCGATCTCCGTCCTGCGCAGCGTGTCGATGGCATTCTGACTGATCATGGGTGACGGACTCCCAGGCAAACATGCAATGTGGTTGGCGCGCGGAATTCCCAGCCGCGAAACACCGGCTCCTTGCCAGGCACAAGGCTGAGATCGGGGAAGCGCAGGAGCAACAGCCTCACCGCAAGGCACATCTGCTCGCGTGCGAAAAACCGGCCCGAACAGAAATGATGGCCGAAGCCGAAAGCGGCATGGTTGCCTTCGTCGCGGTTGATGTCGAAGCGGTCTGGATCGGCAAAGCGGCTCTCGTCACGGCTTGCCGAGGAGACAAGTGCGGCAACCGCGGCACCGGCTGGAATCGTCACGCCGCCAAGCTCGACCGCCCGTGTCGTCTGCCGCGTCTGCGTGCCGATCGGCGCCACCCAGCGCAGGCCCTCGTCGACCGCCTTCGGCACGAAGGTCTCGGGATCGGCGAGCACCTGCCGCATCTGTTCGGGATGGGCCAGCAGACCGGCCAGGATCGAGCCGGCGCCATGTCCGGGCTCCTGCATGCCGCCAAGCAGGATGACCTTGATGCTCGGCATCAAAAAATCGATCGGCCGCGTCGTGCCCTCCGGCATGCCATCGTGCAGCATATGCGACAGCGCCGAGTCATCTGGCTGGCGCGCAAGTCTTTCCAGCGTCGGCAGGATGGCGTCGCCGACCTCGGCACTGATCGCGTCGGCGATCTCCTGCCGCTTCGGGTCGTTCTCGAAATTGATGGCGCCCTGGGCAAGGCCATAGAACCAGCGGCGCAGCGTCGGCATGTCAATGTCGGCAAGGCCGAGCGAGCGCGCCAGGCTGAGCGTCGACACCGGTTCGAAATAATCGGCCATCAGCTCGGCGGAGCCCTGGTTGGCGATCCGGTCGAGAAGAGGTTCGGCAATCGACCGCACGAGGTCGCCGGCATAGGCGGCAACGGTGCGCGGCCGGTATTTCGGATCGACGCCCTGTCGCAGCTGTTTATGCGTTTCGCCATCGGTGGTCAGGATGGTGGGCTTGCCGAAGGAGCGCTCGACCGGCGATGAGCCGACGACGGCGGAGAAGATGTCGGGCGACTTGGCGACGCTCTCGACATCCTTCCAGCGGGTGACGAACCACAGGTTGACCGCCGGCACGAAAGCGACAGGCGCACTGCGCCTGAGCTCTGCATAGATCGGGTAGGGATCGGCTTCCAAAGCCTCAACGGTGATATTTTCGGCAAAGCTCAAATCCGCCACTCCCCTTGTGGTGTAAGGGCGGCGTGGCACGCCGCCCCTTTGCTTTTCTCAATCTTTCAGCGGCTGGCCGAGGTTTTCGAAGGCTATGGGATCGCGGCTCTTCAGCGCGCTGGCCAGCAGCAGGCCGACGATCGCGGCGATCAGCACCAGCCCCGGCAGGAACACGCCAAGAAAACCGCCGGCCCCGGACAGGCTGCCGAAATTGATGACGATCAGGTAGATGATGATGACGAAAGCGATGAAGGTCAGCCCGGGCAGGATGGTGGTCTTCAGCGCGTTCTCCTGGGCTGCCGGGTTGGCGCGGAAGAACATCACCACGGCAAGCGAGGCCACCGCCATCATGACGATGACGCCGAGCGTCGCGACATTGGTCAGCCACGAAAACAGCGCCAGCACCGGATCGAGGCCGAGCACGGCGAACAGGCCGACGACGACCGCAGCGAGCACGCTCTGGATGACGGAAGCGACATGCGGGCTCTGGTGCACCGCATGCGTCACGCCAATCGTCTGCGGCAACAGTTTTTCGCGGCCCGAGACATAGATATAGCGCGCAACCGCATTGTGGAACGCCAGCACGCCGGCAAACAGGCTCGACACGAACAGGATGCTCATCGCCTGCGACAGCATCGTGCCGGCGTAACGATCCGACAGGCCGAACAGGAAGGTCGTCGGATCCTGCAGCCCTTGCAGCGTCGGCAGCAGCTTGTCGACACCGGCGCCGACCGCCATCAGCCATGCCGTGAGCATGTAGAAGACGCCGATCAACACGACCGAAAAATAGGTGGCGCGCGGAATGGTGATCTTTGGATCGCGGGCTTCCTCGGCATAGATCGTCGTCGCCTCGAAACCGATGAAGGCGGCAAAGCAGAACAGAATGGCGATGGCCGGCGAGCCTGATGTGATCTGGCTCCAGCTGAACGGCGCCGCCGACAGGCCGCTATCGCCGCCGGTCTTGAGGATGGCGATGTCGAGGACCAGCACCACAAGATATTCGCACAGCACCAGCACCGTTAGGATCTTGGCGGAGAGGTCGACCTGCCGATAGCCGAGCACGGCGACCAGCGCGATGGCGATGAAACTCCACACCCACCAGGGCAGGTTGATGCCCCAGCCGGCGAACAGGCCTGACGTCGCGGCGCCGAGCAGGCCCATGACCCCGATCTGCATGGCATTGTAGGACAGGATGGCGATCAGCGCCGTGGCGCCGCCGGCCATGCTGCCGAGGCCGCGCGCGGCATAGGCATAGAAGGCGCCGGCATTGCCGACATGGCGTGACATGGCGACATAGCCGACCGCGAACAAAAGCAGCAGCACAGTCACGATCAGATAAGTGCCGGCAAAGCCGGCGCCATTGCCCATCAGCATGCCGAGCGGCGTGCCGCCGGCGACGGCCGTGAGCGGGGCGGCCGCCGAAATCACCATGAAGGTGATGGCGCCGACGCCAAGACTGTTCTTGCGCAGCCTGTTGGCCGGCGCCTGTTCTGCAACTGCTGTCATCGATCCCTCCTGTTTGCAAACCCTCAGGCTCGCCGGCCGAATGGCCTGTCCCATGCACTCTGGCGGTTGGTTCGTTATTTGAACCGTTATTTTGAATATAGACTTGCAAACAATGCCGATGCCTGTCAAGTTAATTCACACGTTAAATGATTGTCCCGAACCGGGAGGCAAATTTGAGTACGGTCGGAAAAGCGATCTCGCTTCTGGAGCTGTTCAGCGTCGACGAGCCCGAGCTCGGCCTGTCCGATCTGGCGCGCCGCTCGGGCTTCGACAAGGCGACGACACGGCGGCTGCTGGTTGCGCTGGCCGGCCATGGTTTTGTCGAGCAGGATATCGGCACGCGGCACTATCGCCTCGGCGCCGGCCTGTCGCGGCTGGCGCGCATCCGCGAAGCGCGCTTTCCTTTCCTGCAGACAGCTGTTCCGCTGGTGCGGGACCTGGCAGCATCGACGGCCGAGACCGTGCATTTGTCGGAATTCGGCGTCGACAGGCTGGTCACCGTCCATGTCGAGCATCCGGCATGGGCGAACCGGGTCAACATCGACATCGGTCAGTTGTTGCCCCTGCATTCGACCGCGTCGGGCATCGCCTATTTGGCCTTCGCCCGCGACGAGACCGTCAAGGCGTGCCTGACGGGTTCCCTCGACGCTTTCACGGCCCATACGCTGATCGAGCCGGCCGCCATCTCAAGATGCATGAGCGAGGCGCGCGAGCGCGGCTATTCGATCTGCGACCAGGGCTATGAGGAAGGTGTGATCAGCGTCGCGGCGGCAATCCGCGGGGCGGATGGCTTTGCGCTCGGCACCATCGCGGTGGCGGCGCCAAAGGCCAGAACGACGGCAGCCGCGATCACGGAGCGGGGACTTGCCGTGAGGGAGGCGGCACGGGAGATTTCCATGCGCCTCAACGGCGAAAACCTGCAAATCTTGAGGAGGCAGGCCTGATGCCCTCGGAGACAGCGCCCCGCATCCTGGTCATCGGCACGGGCGACACAAAGGCCGAAGAGCTGCTGTTCATGAAACAGTGCATCGAGCAGTCAGGCGGCAGCGCCGTGATGATGGATGTCAGCGTGCTGGGCGACCCGCCCTACAGCCCGGACCACGACAAGCATGCCGTGGCCCGGGCCGTGGATGTGACGATCGCCGAGATCGTCTCGAGCGGTGATGAGAACACCGCCATGACGCTGATGGCCGGCGGCGCGGTGCAGCTGGTGCGCAAGCTCCATCAAAACGGCGAGATCGACGCTTTCATCGCCATCGGCGGTTCGATGGGGACAGATCTGGCGCTCGACGTGGCGCTTTGCCTGCCGCTCGGTGTGCCGAAATTCGTCGTCTCGACCATCGCCTATTCGCATCTCATCCCGCCCGAGCGCGTCGCGCCCGACCTGATGATGATCCTCTGGGCCGGCGGGCTGTACGGCCTCAACTCGATCTGCAGGCTGGTCCTGTCACAGGCCTGTGGTGCGGTCGTCGGCGCGGCCAGGATTGTGCTGGAGGCCCGCATGTCGGCTCCAGCAATCGGCCCGACCATCGGCATGACCTCGCTCGGCAGCAGCTGCCTGCGCTACATGAAGACGCTGAAGCCGGCGCTGGAACAGCGCGGCTATGACGTTGCCGTCTTCCACACCACCGGAATGGGCGGCCGCGCCTTCGAATCGATTGCCGGTCAGGACCATTTTTGCGCGGTGTTCGACTTCAGCCTGCAGGAAATTACCAATCATCTCGCGGGCTCCGTCGTCAGTTCCGGCACCGACCGGCTGGAGAATGCCGGCGCTCGCGGCACTCCGCAGATCGCCGCACCCGGGGCGGTCGACATGGTCGATCTGCCGACCTGGCAGGATTTGCCGGCTAAATTCTCGACGCGGCCCTTTCATGCCCACAACAGGCTGATCGCGTCGATCACCGTCGATGCCGACGATCGTCGGCAGGTCGCCAGGACCATCGCCGCCAAGCTCGGCGCCGCGAAAGGCCGCTCCGCCTTCATCCTGCCTACCGGCGGCATCCAGGAATGGGACGTGCAGGGCGAGCCGCTCTATGAACCCGAGGCTCTCGCGGCCTTCGCAGATGAAATGCGCAGGGCTATTCCCGCCGGGGTCGAGTTCCACGAGATCGACGCTCACATCAACAGCGACGACTTCGTCGGCAAGGCGCTCGAGATATTCGACCGCTGGGTCGAGGAAGGCATCGTCCCGCGCGGCAAGCCGGCCAAGGGAGTGGCAGCGTGAGCGCTGTTCCCGCCCAGGCGCTTGTCCTTGATTTCGGCGGCGTCGTCACCCGGACGCTGTTCGAGACGCATGCCTTGACCGAACAGGCGCTCGGCCTTGCGCCGGGAACGCTGCAATGGCGCGGGCCGTTCGATCCGGACAGCGATCCGCTGTGGCGCGCGATGCAGGCCGACGAGATCAGCGAGCGCGACTACTGGCGCTCCCGCACCAGTGAGGTCGGTCGGCTGGTCGGCGAGGACTGGCAGGCGATGGAGACCTTCGTCCAACGAGCGCGCGGCGCCGAGCCGGAAAAGGTGGTGCGGCCCGAGGCCGACAGCGCCATTCGCACGGTGCATGCGGCGGGTTTTCGGCTGGCGATCCTGTCAAACGAACTCGACCTGTTCTACGGCGCCGATTTCCGCCGGCGGCTGCCGTTGCTCGGCCTGTTCGACCTCATCGTCGACGCCACCTATACCGGCATCCTCAAGCCCGATCCACGCGCCTATGCCTTGGTCACCGAGGCGCTCGGCCTGCCTGCCGGCGCTTGCGTCTTCGTCGACGACCAGCAGCGCAATGTCGATGGCGGCTCTGCTGCCGGCATGCGCACGGTCCATTTCGACGTCGCTCGCCCGGCTCATTCCTATGCCGAGGCCCTCGGTCATTTCGGCCTCGTCCCAGTTGCCTGAGATTTTTTTGCGGAGTCCTCTATGCGCGACATCAATTTTCTCACCGAAACCAACGCCAAGCCGATCTGGCACCCGATGGCGCATCCGGCCGAGATGCGGGCCAACCCGCCAAAGGTGATCATGAAAGGCGAGGGTGTGATGGTCACCGACATCGCCGGCAACACCGTGCTCGACGCCGTCGGCGGCCTGTGGAACGTCAATCTCGGCTACAGCTGCGACCCGATCAAGCAGGCGATCGCCGACCAGCTTTCGGCGCTGCCCTATTATTCCGGCTTTCGCGGCACCTCGACCGGGCCGTCGATAGAACTCGCCTACGAACTCTGCGAATGGTTCGAGCCAGAAGGCATGGTGCGGACCTTCTTCACCTCGGGCGGCTCGGATTCAGTAGAAACGGCACTTCGGCTGGCCAGGCAATACTGGAAGATCCGCGGCCAGGCCGACCGGACAAAATTCCTCGCCCTGAAGAAGGGCTATCACGGCACGCATTTCGGCGGCGCGTCGGTTAACGGCAACGCCAATTTCCGTCGCAACTACGAGCCTCTGCTGCCCGGCGTCTTCCACATTCCCGCGCCCTGGACCTTCCGCAACCCGTTCGATGAGACCAACCCAGCGCGGCTGGCGAAACTGTGCGCCAAGGCGCTGGAGGACGAAATCGCCTTCCAGGGCGGCGACACCATCGCCGCTTTCATCATGGAGCCGGTTCTCGGCGCCGGCGGCGTCATCGTTCCGCATGAGAGCTTCATGCCACTGGTGCGTGAGATCTGCGACCGCCACGAGATCCTGCTGATCGCCGACGAGGTGGTGACGGGCTTCGGCCGCACCGGCGCATGGTCGGGCTCGCGTCTGTCCGGCGTGAAGCCGGATTTCATGACCATCGCCAAGGCGATCACGTCAGGCTATTTCCCGCTCGGCGCGACCTTGATCGGCGGAAAAGTCGCCGATGTCTTCGAGGCCGACAAGACCAGTTTTGGTGCGATCGGCCACGGCTATACCTATTCCGGCCACCCGGTCGGCTGCGCGGCGGGTCTGGCGGCGCTTGCCGAGACCAAACGGCTTCGCCTGAACGAGAACGCGGCGGCACGGGGCGTCGAACTCGCGGCCACGCTGGAGGGGCTGAAGGCCAGGCATGCGATCGTCGGCGATGTCAGGTACAAGGGCCTGATGGCGGCGCTGGAGCTGGTCTCGGACCGCACGACGAAAAAGCCGGCCGACAAGAAGACCATGGCCGTGGTTTCGGAGGCCGCCTATGAGGCCGGCGTCATGCTGCGTGTGTCGGGCAACACCATCATCCTGTCGCCGCCGCTCATCATCACCGCCGCCGATGTGACGAAGATTGGCGAAGCGCTGGATGCAGGCCTATCGAAGGCCTGACGGGTTAGCTGGACACAACGGAGTTTCAAGACGCAATGAGCCAATCGCAAGAAGCACTGGTTAGCCGGCGTTCCCGCCTGCTCGGCGCGAAATCGCAATTGTTCTACGACGAGCCCGTGCATCTGGTGCGCGGCGAAGGCGTCTGGCTCTACGATGCCGATGGTCGGAAATATCTCGACGCCTACAACAATGTCGCACATGTCGGCCACTGCCACCCGCATGTGGTCGAAGCCCTGTGCCGGCAGGCCAGCCTGCTCAACACCCACACGCGCTATCTGCACACCGCCATCCTTGATTATGTCGAGCGGCTGACCGCGACCTTCGATGCCAGCCTGTCGTCCGCCATCCTGACCTGCACCGGCAGTGAGGCCAACGACATCGCGCTGCGCATGGCGCAGGCCGCAACCGGCCGCATGGGCATCATCGCCACCGACGCCACCTACCATGGCAACACCACGGCGGTTTCGCAGCTCAGCACCCGCATGCCGCCGGTCGGCGGCCGCGCGCGCCAAGTGCGGCTGGTGCCGACGCCCGACAGCTATCGCCATCCCGATGCGACGGCCGACGGCAAGGCCTTTGGCGATGCGGTGCGGGGAGCCATCGCCGCGCTGGCAAAGGACGGCATCGGCCTGTCCGGCATCATTTTGTGCCCGCTGCTCGAAAATGAAGGCTTCCCGACGCTTCCCAGCGGATTTTTCGAAGACGCCGTGGCGGCGGTGCGTGAAGCGGGCGGGTTGGTCATCGCCGATGAGGTGCAACCTGGTTTCGGCCGTACCGGCAGCCATTTCTGGGGCCACCAGCGCGCTGGCTTCGTGCCCGACATCGTCACCATGGGCAAGCCGATGGGCAACGGCCATCCGGTCGCCGCGGTGGTCACCACCAAGGACACATTGGCGACCTTCCGCAACGCTTTCCGTTACTTCAACACCTTTGGCGGCAATCCGGTTTCCTGCGCGGTGGCCAATGCCGTCCTCGACGTCATCGAGCAGGAAGATCTCGTCGCCAACGCACGTGACGTCGGCGCCTATGCGCTCGGTCTGCTGCGCCCGCTGGCCGAGCGCCATGAATGCATCGGCGAGGTCAGGGGCGCCGGCCTGTTCTTCGGCGCCGAACTGGTTCACGACCGCGAGACGCGCGAGCCGGCGCCCGACATTGCCGAGCAGGTCGCCAACCGCATGCGCCACCGCGGTGTGCTCATGGGCAAGACCGGGATCCACGGCAATGTGCTGAAGATCCGCCCGCCCATGCCGTTCTCGCGCGACAATGCCGACGTCCTGATCGGCGCCCTCGACGAGGTGCTGGGTGAAGTCGGCGGAGTGAAGGCGTGAACGCTGTTTCCACGCAATCCGAGCCCGAGACGGCAGCCGATGTCACCGAGCTTGCCAAGCGCGCGCTCGAACATTGGGGCATTCGTGAGGGTGAGCCAGAGCTGCTGAAATTCCGCGAGAACGCGGTGTTTCGCGTCATCTTGCCAACAGGCCAGCCGGCCGCCATGCGCATTCATCGGCTTGGCTATCACACGGACGCCGCCCTGCGCTCGGAACTGCAATGGATGGGCTTTTTGCAAGCGGCCGGCATCGCCACGCCATCTGCGGTCGCCACGCCGGCCGGCGATCTGTTCGTGCTTGTCAGCGCCAACGCCTCAGTGCAACCCCGGCAAGTCGATTGCTTGAGCTGGCTGGAAGGCCGCGCCGTCGGCGCGCGAGGCGTGCCGCTGGATTTTACGCCCGAGCAGGCAAGACAGGTCTTTACCGCGATGGGCCGAACCATCGCCCACATGCACAATGTCACGTCTGCCTGGACGCCGCCCGCCGGCTTTGCCCGCCATGCCTGGGATTTCAATGGCTTCTTCGGCGCGAACCCGAATTGGGGCCGCTTCGAGACCTCGCCCTTCCTCGACGGCCCTCATCGCGAGCTGGTTTTCCAGGCGCGGGAAAAGGCCGTGAAGGCGCTGTCGGAGCATGAACGCAGCGCCCGCAATTTCGGCATCATCCACGCCGATCTGGTGCGCGAGAATGTGCTCGTCCATGACGGCGCGATCCGCATCATCGACTTCGACGATTGCGGCCATGGCTGGCACATGTACGACCTTGCCGTCGCGCTCTACCAGAACCGCGATGAGGCGATCTATCCGCTGATCGAGGCCGCTTTGCTCGAGGGCTATCGGCAGGAGCGGGCACTGACCGCGCGCGACATCGCCGCGCTGCCGCTGTTTTCGGCGTTGCGTGCCTTTGCTTTCCTCGGTTGGGTGCAGAGCCGCGTCGAAGGCGACATCACCAGGGATGTCGGCCAGCGTATGTCGGCCATCGCAGCCGATGTGGTGATTGCCTATCTGCGTGGCGAATAGGGCCGATCAATAAGAACTGGCGGGTCATCAGCCCTTCGCGAAATGGATGCTGACCGTGCCCGAACTGCCGAAATCGGCGACGATCGTGTCGCCGGGCCGCGCCTCGACCGGGCGCACGAACGATCCAGAGAGCACCACCTCGCCAGCCGCGATCGACATGCCGTAGCGGGCGAGCCTGTCCGCCAGCCAGGCGATGCCCATGGCCGGGTGGTTGAGCACGCCGGCGCCAAGCCCGGTTTCCTCTACCTCGGCGTTGCGCGAGACGATGGCGCCGATCCAGCGCATGTCGGCCTCATCAGGACGTTGCCGCCGGCCGCCGATGACAATGCCGGCATTGGCGGCATTGTCGGAAATCGTGTCGAAGAAGGTGCGCACCTTCTTCGTCTCGGCATTGACGCGCTCGATGCGCGTATCGAGGATTTCCAGCGCCGGTGTGATGTAGTCGGTGGCGTGGAGCACGTCGGAGATGGTCACGCCGGGGCCTTTCAGCGGCGCCTTCATGACGAAGGCGATCTCGGCCTCGACGCGCGGCTGGATGAAGCGGCCGGCCGGCACCGTCGCGCCGTCATGGAAGAACATGTCGTCGAACAGCACGCCCGAATCCGGCGTGTCGATGGCAAGCGCGTACTGCATTGCCTTCGATGTCAGCCCGATCTTCCAGCCCTTCGGCTTCAGCCCGGCATCGATCTTGCGCGCCACCAGCGCCGCTTGCACGCGATAGGCGTCCTCCATCGTCGCATCGGGAAAATCGAGGCTGAGCAGACGGATCTGGCGGCGCGACCGCTCGGCCTCGAACAGCTGTGCCGCGGCGTCCTCCACCTGTTCCGGGGTCATTGCGCTGCCTCGTCGACGACACCGTTTCTGAGCACGCCGATGCCTTCGGCCTCCACCTCGATCACGTCGCCGGGCTTCAGCCAGATCGGCGGCTCGAAGCGGGCGCCAGCACCCGTCGGCGTGCCGGTGACGATGATATCGCCCGGCACCAGCGTGGTGAAGGTCGAGATGTAGTTGATGATCTTGCGGAAGGAAAAAATCATCCGGCTGGTGCGGTCCTGCTGGCGCAACTCGCCATTGACGCGGGTGGTCAGCGCGATGTCGGCGATCTGCGCCTCGTCGCTGAACGGCACCAGCCATGGGCCGATCGAGCCGCTGCGGTCGAAATTCTTGCCTTGCGTGACGTTGAACTTGGCATGGCGCACCCAGTCGCGGATGGTGCCTTCATTGCACAGCGAGAGCGCCGCGATATGGCCGAGCGCGTCGGCCTCGGCAATGCGCCGGCCGGCCTTGCCGATGACGATGACGATCTCGCCCTCATAGTCGAGCTGCGGTGATTCCGGCGGCCGCACCAGCGGCGCGCCATGGCCGACGAAGGAGCGGGGGAAGCGGATGAACAGTGACGGGTTGGAGGGCGCTGCCTGGCCGTCCTTGTACTCCTCGTTGCGGTCGGGGTAGTTGACGCCGACGCAGATGATCTTTTCCGGTGACGGGATCGGGATTTCATAGGCGATGGCGTCGAGCGGAAAATCGGCGGCAAACGCCTCGGCCTCTTCCGCCAGCCGCCGCAAGGCGCCGGCCTCGATCACTTCCCGCAACGTCGGCCATTGGCCGTGGCGCGCCGACAAGTCGACGACACCGTTGCCTGATATCGCGCCATAGCGCACCTTGCCGCCGACGGTGAAGGTGGCGAGCCGTGCGTGGTTCATGCTGCGGCTCCGGCGATGGTGAATATCGGCGAGGTCGGAGCTCTACGACGCCCCCCTCTGTCCTGCCGGACATCTCCCCCTCTTGGGGGGAGATTGGATGTCATCTCTGCCTTCGCCAATTTCCAACGCTGCAAGAGAGGCGCTGACCATGGGCCTGGCCAATCTCCCCCCTTGAGGGGGAGATGTCCGGCAGGACAGAGGGGGGCGTGACGGAACGCTATCATCTCTGAATTCCCGTCTAAGGCGCAATGATCGGCGAAGCCGCCAAATCCGGCTGGCGTGCCTTCGCTCCGGCAAACACACTGCCCTCCTCGAACCAGCTTTTCGGCGCCGGCGCGCCCCACAGCGTCTGGCGTTGCGGGTCCTTGAGGTCCCATTTTATCGGCTCGAGGTCCGGATCGACCGTCTGGTAATCCGAACAGTAAATCTCGATGCGGTGGTTGTCCGGGTCTCTGACATAGAGGAAGAAGGCGTTGGAAATACCGTGCCGGCCGGGGCCGCGTTCGATGTTCGGCAAATAGCCCGTCGTTGCCATCAGATCGAGCAGGTCGATGATGTTGAGCGGCGTCGGCACCCAGAAGGCGACATGGTGCAGGCGCGGCCCGATGCCGTTGGTGAAGGCGATGTCGTGCACGCCGCCCTTGCGGTGCGTCCACGCCGCCCACAGCCTTCCGCTGCTGGCGTCCTCGGTATACTCGGTCACCCGGAAGCCGAGCTCGTTGTAGAAGGCGACGGACTCGTCGACATTGGGCGAGAAGCAGTTGAAGTGGTCAATGCGCAGCGGCTTGACGCCCTTGTACAGCGCATACTTCTGGTGGATCGGCGGCAGCCGCTCCATCTCAGCGTAGAATTCGAGCGGAATGCCGTGCGGATCGCGGGTGCGGAAGGTGCGCGACTGGTAAGGCCGCTCGACCCATTCCACCGGCAGGCCCTTGTCCTTGAAGAAATGCACTGCCTTGTCGAGGTCTTCATCCGAGAAGACCTTGAAGCCAAGGTCGCGCGCTTCTGCCGTGGCCGCCTTCTTCAGCACGATGCAATGGTGCCCACGCTCCTCCAGCGCCCTGAGATAGATGGTGTCCGATGTCTCGTCGGTGACCTGCAGGCCGAGCGTATCGACATAGAAGGCGCGGGATTTGGCGAGGTCGGTGACGGCCAGCTCGACATGGCTGAGGCGCACGATGTTGAAGGCGGGGTAGAGATTGGGCTTGGGCAAGGGCATCTGATTTCCTCCGGTCAGCCGCCGAGTTTCTGGATCGCGTGCGCCGTCGTCGCAAAGGCTATGTTCTTCGTCTCCATGTAGAAGTCGAAGGAATGGTCCCCGCCGTCGCGGCCGATGCCGGAATTCTTGACGCCGCCGAACGGTGTCGGCAAATGGCGCACATTCTCGGAATTGACCCAGATCATGCCGGCATCGAGCGCGTCTGTGAAGCGGAAGGCGCGGGTGACGTCCGAGGTCCAGAGATAGCCGGTCAGGCCGTATTGCGTGTCGTTGGCCAGCGCAAGCGCCTCGGCCTCGTCGTTGAAGGGAATGGCGCTCAGCACCGGCCCGAAAATCTCCTCCTGCGCAATGCGCATGCCGTTGGTGACGTTGGTGAACAGTGTCGGGCCGACATAACAGCCGCCGCCCGGCCCATCGACCTTGCCGCCGCCGACGGCGAGCGTGGCCCCCTCCGACCTGCCGATGTCGATATAGGACAGCACCTTCTTCTCATGCACCGGATGGATGAGCGGGCCGACCACCGTTTTCGGATCGAGCGGATGGCCGACGACGATGCGCTTCGCCCTCTCCGCGATTTTGGCGGTGAAGCTTTCATAGATCGAAGCTTCGACCAGCAGTCGCGACGATGAGGTGCAGCGTTCGCCATTCAGCGAATAGATCATGAATACGGCGGCGTCGGCGGCGCGTTCGAGATCGGCGTCGGCAAAGACGATCACCGGGTTCTTGCCGCCAAGTTCGAAATGCACGCGCTTCAGCGTGTCGGCGCCTTGTTTCATGATCATCGAGCCGGTACGGCTCTCGCCGACAAAGCCGATCGCCTTGATGTCGGGATGCTCGGTCAACGCCTTGCCGGCATCTTCACCCAGGCCGTTGACCAGGTTCCACACACCCTTCGGCAGACCGGCCTCCTCGGCGATCTCGACCAGCAGGCGGGCGGTCAGCGGCGAAAATTCAGCCGGCTTATGAACCACGGTGCAGCCGGCCGCCAGCGCCGGTGCGATCTTCCAGGTCGACAGCATGAACGGCGTGTTCCACGGCGTGATGATGCCGACCGGGCCGATAGGCACCCGCGTGGTGAGGTTGACCTGGCCCGTGGTCCGCAGCGTCTCGCCGTCTCGGGCTTCGGGTGCACGGTCGGCGAAGAAGCGGAAATTCTCGGCACCCCGCAACGCCGCCTTGGCCATGAACTTCAGCGCCTGGCCGGTATCCATGCATTCGACGAAGGCTATCTCCTCGGCACGCGCCTCGATCGCGTCGGCGATTCTGTGCAGCAGCTTCTTGCGCGCTTCGCCCGGCATGGCGGCCCAGGCTGGAAACGCAGCCTTGGCTGCCCTGGCGGCGCGGTCGATGTCGGCGGCTCCGCCGCGCGCGACGCTTGCCAGCGGCTTCAGGTCGACCGGCGACAGCGTTTCGAACGTCGCGCCGTCGAGCGCCGGTACCGCCTCGCCGCCGATCTGGTTCAACACGCCATCGCGCCTGAAGCGGTCCATATAGGCCTCGGCCTTGTTCAGATTGCCTTGCAGGTCGGACATGTCGGGTTCCGTCACTTGCCGCGCAGTCGCGGGTGGATTGCGTTTCTCTTCCAACTCAGCTCCGGGTCGATTTCCCGGATCTCGAGCGACAGGGCGAAATGCGGGGTCTCGAACAGCCCGGCGAGATATTCGCTCACCGCCGCGAAGACGGCTTCGCCGGTCCGCTTCTTCTCATCAGGGCTGCGGCCGGTGCCGATGCGAAACGACATGTCGAGAAAAGCGTTTTCCGGCAGACTGTCGGCCATCGCGTAAGCCTCGGCGCGAAAGGCCCGCACCCGCACGGCGCCGGTCTCGAACAGCCCGGTGTCCAGCACGGTGCGCAACACCAGCGCGCACAATTCGCCCATGTCGACCTTGGCATCGAGATTGGCTGAATACTCGATGGAGAAGTGAGGCACGGCGTTTCCCTGGTCTATTGCTTTTGTTGTAGTTAACGCGTTAATTACATGCAACGCCGACGAAGTCAAGTCTTGCATCGGCCTTGGCGCAACGATACGGGATGGCAGGAACGGGCCCTGGCAGGCGGATTCGGCTGAGGGAAGGCCTGTTTTCGATCGCAAGCGTGGGAGGCTCTTTTTCTTGCTGCCTGAAAACACCCGTCGTTCTCTGCCAATGGCGCTGCTTCATGCCCGCGAAGCGGTGATGGCGCGGTTTCGGCCGATGCTTGCGGCGCATGACGTGACCGAACAGCAATGGCGCGTGCTGCGCGTGCTGAGCGAAGCCGGCCCGGTCGAGGCGACGGAACTCGCCGACCGCGCCTCGGTTTTGCCGCCCAGCCTGACGCGCATCATCAAGGCGCTCGAGGGCCGCAAATTCATCACCCGCAACAAGGCCGAAGGCGACGGCCGACGCGTCGTTCTAACCATT
>NZ_RZQI01000170.1:0-3657 GCF_003998335.1 Mesorhizobium sp. M7A.F.Ca.CA.002.05.1.1
CGTTGACGCAGGACGAGGCGCCCGCGCATTGGCGACCGAGAATTCTTTTCGCACCTGCATACTCTCGGTGATGCTGCTGGCATGCGGCCCATTCCTGAGCGGTGCCTCGGAGCCGCCATCGGCGGCGGCTATTGCGCCGCCCGCCGCCGCCGCGCCACCCGATGACGGGCAATGGACAATGCCGGCCAAGAACTACGCGTCGACCCGCTTCAGCGACCTGACCGAGATCAACGAAGGCAACGTCAAGAACCTGCAGGTCGCCTTCACCTTCTCCACCGGCGTGAACAAGGGCCAGGAAGCAGCGCCGCTGGTTGTCGGCAACATCATGTACATCGTCACGCCCTTTCCCAACATCGTCTACGCGCTCGACCTTTCCAGGCCCGGCGCGCCGATGAAGTGGAAGTACGAGCCCAACCCCGAGCCGGCGGCACAAGGGGTGGCCTGCTGCGATGTCGTCAACCGCGGCGCGGCCTTCGCCGACGGGCGCATCTTCTTCAACACGCTGGACGGCCACACGATCGCCCTCGACGCCAACACAGGCAAACCGATCTGGAACGCTCATATCGGCAACATCAACATCGGCGAGACCATCACCATGGCTCCGCTGGTGGTGAAGGGCAAAGTTTTGGTCGGCAATTCCGGCGGCGAAATGGGCGTCCGCGGCTGGGTCAAGGCGCTGGATGCCGGAGACGGGCATATTGTCTGGACGGCTTATGGCACTGGACCCGACAAGGATGTGCTGATCGGCCCGGACTTCAAGCCCCACTATGACATGGACAAGGGCACAGACCTTGGCGTGACGACATGGCCGCCGGAAGCCTGGAAGATCGGCGGCGGCAATATGTGGGGCTGGATCTCCTACGATCCGGACTTGAACTTGATTTTCCACGGCACAGGCAATCCAGGACCGTGGAATCCGGATTTGCGGCCCGGCGACAACAAATGGACGTCCGGTATTTTCGCGCGTGATCCCGATACCGGAGCGGCGAAGTGGTTCTATCAGTGGAGCCCGCATGACCTCCATGACTATGACGGCATCAACGAGCAGATCCTTTTGGACATGACCTGGCAAGGCAAGCCGCGCAAGGTCCTCGTCCGACCGGAACGCAACGGCTACCTCTATATCCTCGATCGGACCACTGGCGAGGTGCTGTCGGCCACAGCCTATGGCCCGGTCAATTCCAGCAAGGGCGTCGACCTGAAGACCGGCCGCCTGATTGCAAACCCCGACAAGAGAACCGGCACCGGCAAGGTGGTGCGAGACATTTGCCCGACAGCGTCCGGCCTCAAGGACTGGCAGCCATCGGCCTTTTCGCCGAGGACCGGCCTGCTCTACATCCCCCACAACAATCTCTGCATGGATGAAGAAGGCGTCGAGGTAAACTACATCGCAGGCACGCCCTATGTCGGCATGAACGTACGCATGATCCCCGGGCCGGGCGGCAATCGTGGTGCCTTCACCGCCTGGGATGTTGCCGCCGCCAAGCCGGCCTGGGTCCTGAAGGAGAACTTTCCGGTGTGGAGCGGCACCGTCGTCACTGCCGGCGATGTCGTCTTTTACGGCACCATGGAAGGCTGGTTCAAGGCGGTCAGCGCCAGGACTGGCGACCTCCTTTGGCAATTCAAGACATCGTCCGGCATCATCGGCCAGCCGATAACCTATCGCGGCCCCGATGGGCACCAATATGTCGCAATTCTGTCAGGCGTCGGTGGCTGGGCCGGTGCCATCGTTTCCGGCGACCTCGACCCACGCGATGCCACCGCGGCACTTGGCTTCGTCAACGCGATGAAGGATCTAAAGAACGCTACCACGGCGGGAGGCACGCTTTATGTGTTCCGGCTGCCTTGATGGATCGGACTTGACCGTACGTCCGGCGCGAAAGGCGTTCCAACGGGTGGCGATCGGCATGGCCGGGCTCGCCTTGTTGCTCTTGCCGGCTATTGCCAGTCCACGTGAGTTGAGAGTGTGCGCCGACCCGAACAACATGCCGTTTTCCAACGCGGCCGGTCAAGGCTTCGAGAACAGGATCGCGGAAATTATCGCCACTGATCTCGGCGCCAAGCTGACGTACACTTGGTGGGCGCAGCGGCGTGGCTTCATCCGCAACACGCTGAAGGCAGGCCTTTGCGATCTCGTGCCCGGCACGCCTGCCAATCTCGAAATGCTGCGCACGACCACGCCTTACTACCGTTCGTCTTATGTCTTCGTAACCCGCCAGGACGGCCCGGACGTGGCCTCCTTCAACGACCCGCGGTTGCAAGAATTGCGTATCGGTGTTCAGCTCATCGGCGACGACGGCGCCAACTCGCCGCCTGTCCAGGCGCTTGGCCGCCGCGGCATCGTCGGGCACCTCATCGGCTACCCCGTCTATGGCGACTACTCCGCTCCCAACCCTCCGGCGCGCATCGTCGAAGCTGTTGCGAACGGCGAGATCGATCTTGCCGTGGTTTGGGGTCCGCTCGCCGGCTATTTCGCCGAGAGGCAAAAGGTGTCGCTCCGGATCACGCCGGTCACGCCTCGCATCGACGGACCGCAACTGCCGCTAATGTACGACATCTCAATGGGTGTTCGGCGCGAGGACGATGCGCTGCGTGGCGATGTGAATAGCGCGCTTGCCAGACACAAGGCCGAGATCGACGCGGTTCTGGCGCAATACGGCGTACCGCGTCTGGACATGGCCGGGAGTCCGGCGCGATGAGGCAGGCTCTGGCGATGTTACTGCCCTTGACGCTGGCCCTGGTCGCCTGCCAGCGCGAGGAGCGCGACACGCGACCGCAATCGGCACTCGGCTCAGGTGAGCAGCCGACGCCCGTGACCACGTTGGAGCCGGGCGGACAGCGACCCTCCCCCACCGATAACAAGGCGGCGAGCTTCGAGGCCAACGCCTTCCACATGAGCGAGGGCAAACGCCTGTTCGGCTGGTTCAACTGCTCGGGCTGCCATGCCAATGGCGGTGGCGGCATGGGCCCGGCGCTCATGGACGAGAAGTGGCTCTACGGCAGCTCGATCGAAAGCATCCACGCCACGATCCGCGACGGCAGGCCGAACGGGATGCCGAGCTTCGGCCAGAAGATACCCGATGACCAGATATGGGAGCTGGCGGCATATGTGCGTGCACTGGGCGGCAACGCGCCCTCCTCCGCCGCGCCGCAACGCAATGACGGCATGATGGTGCATCCCTCGGAAAACCGTCTGCCGGATGCCGCGACACTGGGCAAATCACCGTGAAGCGCCCGGCCTCGGTGGCCTTCGCCCTCTGTGTCCTGCTTCTTCTGCAGGGATGCGCAGGCTGGCAGTCGGCGCTGGATCCGAAAGGCCCCGCAGCCGGCGAGTTGGCTTGGCTGATCTGGTTCTTCACCGCGCTTTGCGCGGTTGTGTGGGTGCTGGTGATGATCGCTCTCGCAGCACCGCTGGTTATGCGATCGCGTCCCGGCGATGAACCCCTCTTACTCGACGAAGCGGCCGAACGCCGCAAGATGCGCGTGGTCGCGTCCGCCGTCGGGCTGGCCGCCATCATCCTGATCGGACTGACGCTGCTAGGCTTTTTCGCCAACAGGACGCTGGCTGCGATAGGCTCGGAGGCTGTGCTGACAATCAGGGTGACCGGGCACCAGTGGTGGTGGGAGTTGCGCTACGAGGATGCTATTTTTTTTTTC
>NZ_RZQI01000171.1:0-4971 GCF_003998335.1 Mesorhizobium sp. M7A.F.Ca.CA.002.05.1.1
TATCCCTGCCGGCGAGCCGGTGCGGCTGCTATTGACCTCGACCGATGTGATCCATTCCTTCTGGATCCCAAGCTTGGCCGGCAAACTCGATCTTATCCCCGGCCACATGAACGTGTTGGATATCAAGGCCGACAAGCCGGGCGTCTACCGTGGTCAATGCGCTGAATTCTGCGGTGCGCAGCACGCCAATATGGGCACCTTCATCATCGCCGAACCGCGCCCGAAATTCGATGCGTGGCTGAACGACCAGTTGCAGCCGGCCGGCGCGCCGGCGAGCGGCGAAGCCAAGGCCGGCGCAGACCTGTTCCTCAAACGCCCCTGCGTGATGTGCCACAGGATCGGGGGAACGCCGGCCGGCGGAACGGTGGCTCCCGACCTCACCCACATCGCCAGCCGGAAAACATTGGCGGCCGGAACGCTGACGATGAGCCGCGGCAATCTCGCCGCCTGGATAGCCGACCCGCAAGGCATCAAGCCGGGTTCCCACATGCCAGTGGCAGATCTCAACGGCGACGAGCTCAACGCAATCGTCGCTTATCTCGAGGGGCTGAAATGAGCAGCGCCGATGTCACAGGCGACCGCCACATCCCGGAACCAGACCCCGCCAAGGGCGACCTTGCTCCCGAACGTGACGGCCCCCGCGATACCGGCATGGATGATGCCAGCCTGCATCGCTGGCTCGAGCGCACCTGGCGGACGCCGTCCGGCATCGTCGGAGCGCTCTCGAGCGTCGATCACAAGGTGATCGCACGACGCTATTTGATCACCGCTTTCGTCTTCCTTGGTCTTGGCGGTCTCAACGCTGTCGCCATGCGTATCCAGCTTTCGGGACCGCAACGCGGCCTGATCGGGCCCGACCTCTACAACCAGCTGTTCACCATGCATGGCGTTACGATGATGTTTCTGTTCGCCGTGCCCATCGTGCAGGCGACCGGGATCTACCTGGTGCCGCTGATGGTGGGCACCCGCAACATCGCGTTTCCGCGCCTGAACGCGTTCAGCTATTGGATCTACGTCTCGGGCGGCGCTTTCGCCTGGGTGTCGTTTGCCCTCAACATGGCTCCTGATGTGGGCTGGTTCGCTTACGTGCCGCTGTCCGGCCCCGAATTCGCACCGGGCAAGCGCGCCGATGTCTGGGCGCAGATGATCACCTATACCGAAGTGTCGTCACTGGCCGTCGCGGTGGCAACCATCGTCACGGTGTTCAAGCAGCGGGCCCCCGGGATGTCGCTGGACAAGATCCCGCTCTATGTCTGGGCGATGCTGGTCACTTCTTTCGTCGTCATCTTCGCGATGCCGGCGGTGATGATCACCTCGACTTTCCTGATCCTTGACCGGCTGGTCGGCACGCACATCTTCAACCCGGCGGAAGGTGGGGATGCTCTGCTGTTCCAACACCTCTTCTGGTTCTTCGGCCATCCGGAGGTTTACATCATCTTCCTGCCGGCGACGGGCATGGTGTCCGCGATCATTCCTGTTTTCGCCAGGCGACCGACATTCGGTCATCTCGGGCTGGTCCTGTCGCTTATCGCAGTCGGCTTCCTGTCGTTCGGGCTCTGGGTTCACCACATGTTCGCCACGGGATTGCCTAAGCTCGGCGCCAGTTTCTTCACCGCATCCAGCATGCTGATCGCGATTCCAAACGGCGTGCAGATCTTCTGCTGGCTTGCAACACTTTGGGACCGCCGGCCGGTGATCCGGACGCCATTGCTGTTCGTCTTCGGCTTCTTCTTCATCTTCGTCATCGGCGGGCTAACCGGCGTCATGCTCGCCTCGGTGCCACTGGATCTTCAGGTGCACGACACCTATTTCGTCGTCGCGCATTTCCATTACGTGCTGATCGGCGGCTCGGTGTTCCCGCTGCTTGGCGCGGCTTATTTCTGGTTCCCGAAGATCACCGGCCGCATGATGAGCGAACGCCTTGGACGGTGGCATTTCTGGCTGGCCTTCATCGGGTTCAATGCGGCCTTTTTCCCGATGCATCTCGTCGGCCTATGGGGCATGCCACGAAGGGTCTACACCTATCCGGCCGAGCTTGGCTGGGGCAACATCAACCTTTTCATCTCTGCCGGGGCGCTGCTCTTTTTCCTGAGCTTTGTCCTGTTCACTTTCAATCTGGTGCATGGCGCGCTCAAAGGCACCCTGGCCGGCAACAACCCGTGGGACGCAGGAACCTTGGAGTGGGCAACGTCCTCGCCACCGCCGAGCTATAATTTCGCACGCATTCCCATGGTTACCCATATCGAGCCGCTCTGGGCCGAGCGCGAGGCGCTCCCTGTAGCGACCGGGCTCCGCGTCGATGCGCGCGAACTCCTCATCTCGACCTTGGCCGAAGCTTATCCCGATATTCGCGAGAAATCGGCCACACCGTCGATCTGGCCGCTTTTTGCGGCGCTAGCCGTCGGCGGCACGTTTCTCTATTCGATCTTCACGCCTTGGGCGATCGTCTGGGGCGCCGCGCCGATCGCCATCACGTTGATCGGTTGGTTCTGGCCCAAGGGCGATCCGGAGGACCAGGAATGAAGCAGCGCGCCGCCGCCGATCTTTCTGGCCTGCCGACCTTCGGGCACGGTCCGCGCAGCCCCACCTGGTGGGGCACGCTCGGCTTCATGGCTTTGGAAGGCACCGGTTTCGCGCTGGCAGCGGGCGCATATCTCTATCTTGCGCTGTCGTGGCCAGCGTGGCGGCTTAGCGCACCGCAGCCTGACCATTGGCCCGGAACGATCGTGACGATTTTGTTTGTCGTCAGCCTTGTGCCCAACCACGTCCTCCACCGCCACGCCAAGCAATGCTCCATGGTTCCGGTGCGGATCGGCCTGGTGGTTATGTCGCTGCTCGGCATCGCTCCGCTCGTCGTGCGCTGGTTCGAATTCCCCGCCCTCAACATCTATTGGGACACCAACGCCTATGGATCGATGCTCTGGGTGCTGCTTGGCCTGCACACCACGCACCTTATAACCGATGTCGGCGACACCATCGTGCTGACAGTGCTGATGTTCACGCGCCACGGCTATAGCGGCCGGCGCTTCGGCGATGTCGGCGACAATGTCTTCTACTGGGATTTCGTGGTCCTGACCTGGATCCCGATCTACGTGCTCATCTATTGGGCGCCGAGGCTAGGCTGAGATGCGAGCGTTACGGTTGGGAACGTCTTGGGGTGGTCTTCTGTCAGGTCCGCTGGCCTGGGCGGTCTCGACACAGCTGAATTATGCGCTGGTGCCTTGGCAATGCAACCGCCAGGTGCCGGTCGTGCTTCCCGTGGCGCTGCTGCTCGTCTTGTTGTCGCTGCTCGGCGGGGCGCTGTCGTGGCGGGCGAAGCAGCGAGGCGGTGCCGCATTCAAGCCGGAGCGTACGCGCGGCACAGAGCGCTTCGTCGCCAATCTCGGGATGTTGTCGGCGTTGCTGTTTGCGCTTGTGATCCTCATGCAAGGCAGCGCGGCGCTGATCCTGGATGAGTGCCTGCGATGAACCTGGACGCGCTGTTCCCTACTTCCATCTGCTACGGCGCCGCCGCGCCCGGGGCCGGGTGGACGCTCGCGCTGCCCATCACCCTGCCACTCGCCGTGCTTGCCCTGATATATGTCGTTGGCGCTGGCCGGCTTTGGCGGCGCAGCAGCCGCGGCAGGACTCTGCGGCTGCGCCAGGCTCTGCTGTTCACGGCCGGATGGAGCGTGTTGACAGCCGCATTGGTCAGCCCGATTCATGTGCTCGGCGAGCAGGTCTTTGCGGCGCATATGATCGAGCATGAACTGCTGATGGCCGTGGCGGCGCCGCTGTTGGTCTCTGCCTGCCCGACTGCGGCCTTGATGTGGGGCCTACCCATCCGGTTCCGGCGCGTTCTGGGAATTGCCGGACACGCCAATTGGCTGAGGGTGGTCTGGGCCTTCGCAACGCGGCCGATCAGCGCGACCATTATCCACGGCATTGCTATATGGATTTGGCACATTCCGGTGTTGTTCGAGGCCGCGCTCGAACGCGGCGTACTGCACTATGCACAGCACGCGAGCTTCTTCGGAACAGGGCTGCTGTTCTGGTGGGTCCTCTTGCCGCGTCCCGGCCGCCAGCATGCCTATGGGAGCGCAGTGATGCACCTCTTTGTCACCTCGCTGCATACCGGGCTGCTCGGCGTTCTCCTGTTGCTCTCGCCACGCCTCTGGTACCCGGAGAACGCCGTGGGAGCGGCACTGTGGAATTTGAGCCCCCTGGAGGACCAGCAACTTGCTGGGCTGGTGATGTGGGTTCCGGCTGGATTGATATATGGCGGCGCAGCGCTGCTGCTGGCCGCGTTGTGGATCAAGGCGAGCGGAAGGAGGGAGGCGGCGCATGCGTACGAGCGTGTCTAAACTGCTTGCCGCCGTCATCGCCGCGCTGGTGCTGCTCGTCGCGGCCGTGGCCGGAATGACCTGGTGGTCCGATCGGGCCGCGCGCGTCCGCCACGAGGCGGAGGCGGCCACAGGCGGTGACACTGCGAGGGCCTTGCCGATCATGACTGCGAATGGCTGTTCCGGCTGCCATACGATTACGGGCGTGCCGGGCGCGCAAGGGCAGGTCGGTCCTCGCCTGGATGCCAGTCTTGCTGACCGCGTCTTTATCGGCGGCGGGCTGGCCAACAATCCAGAGAACCTGATCCGCTGGATACGATCGGCCAGGGAAATCAATCCGCACACCGCCATGCCGTCGACCCGGATAACAGAGCAGCAGGCGCGCGATATCGCGGCTTACCTCTACGCTCTGAAATGACTCGAGCGGTTCACCGTTTGAACAACAACGCCGGCCCTTCTGAAGAGACCGACTATCGTTGATCCAGGATCATTCAAGCTAGGTTTGACGCTGAGACGGATCGGAAATCCGTTCACGCACGGCATGCTCGGTTTTGTCTGCCGTGGACTTCACGACCTCGCCGAGCTGATCGGCCATCGTGCCTGCTTCCATATTTTTCCGGCCGGCTTCCTGCTTGATGGTCTCATAGGC
>NZ_RZQI01000172.1:0-8639 GCF_003998335.1 Mesorhizobium sp. M7A.F.Ca.CA.002.05.1.1
CCCCTATTCCCCTACTCCCCTACTCCCTGCGAGCATCATGCCTTACCAATCCCCAATTTCCCCCGGCCGTTCCTGGTACGAGGACACGGCGGGACCGAGGCCCGAATATCCCGGACTGGATGGCGACCGGACATGCGATGTCGTCATCATTGGTGGCGGCTTCACCGGGCTGTCGGCGGCGGCGCATCTGGCCAAGGCAGGCACCAATGTCGTGCTGATCGACGCGTACCGCTTCGGCGATGGCGCCTCCGGGCGCAATGGCGGGCAGCTCGGCACCGGCCAGCGCGCCTGGGCCGAGGACCTGGAATCCGAGTATGGCTTGGCCCGCGCCAAGGCGCTGTTTGATCTTGCCGAAGAGGCCAAGGCGCATCTCCTCGAATTCACTGCCGCCAACCAGATCGATATCGACTATATGCCGGGCCAGCTCTCGGTGGCGCACAAGCCCCGCTATGTCGACGACTACAAGGCGCATGCCGAGATCATGGCGAGCCGTTTTGCCTACCCGCATATCTCGTTCATGGATGCCAGGGAGACGGCGGAGCGGTTGGGCTCGACCGCCTATTTCGGCGGCACGCGCGACACCGGCACCGGCCACATCCATCCGATGAAGCTGGTGATCGGCACGGCGCGGGTGGCAGCGCTTGCAGGCGCGCAGCTGTTCGAGGGGACGCCGTCGACCGGCATCATGTCCAGTGGCGGCAAGGTCAAGGTTTCGACACCGAGAGGGACGGTGATGGCCCAGAAATGCCTGATAGCGGTCAACGCCTATGGCGGCACGCTCGAGCCGGTGAGTGCGGCGCACATCATGCCGATCGGTTCCTTCATCGGTGCGACCGTGCCTCTGGGAGCGCACTCGAACGTTTTGCCGGGCGGCGAGGCGGTCGACGATTCCCGCTTCGTCGTGCGCTATTTCCGCAGATCGAAGGACGGGCGGCTGCTGTTTGGCGGACGCGAGGTCTATGGCGTCAACGATCCCTGGGATATCCACATTCACATCCGCCGCCAGATCGCGGAACTCTATCCGGCGCTCGGGGATGTCGAGATCACGCATGGGTGGGGCGGCTATGTCGGCATCACTGTGCCGAGAAAGCCTTTCGTGCGCGAAGTGATGCCCAATGTGATCTCGGCCGGCGGCTATTCCGGCCACGGCGTCATGCTGTCGAACTATTTCGGTAAACTCTATGCTGAAACCGTTGCCGGCAACCGCGACCGGCTGAAGCTGATCGAGGATCTGAAAATCCCGCCGTTCCCCGGCGGTCGGCGCTTCCGCACGCCGCTGCTGTTCCTGGCGCTCAACTGGTTTGCGTTGAGGGACAGGATCTAGCCGACCGACCTGATGTAATATTGTAATATTCATTGTAACATTTGTTGCCCGTGCGACGCATTGCGCAATTTCCCGCAAAGGCGCAGAATCCCCTATAATGGCGTACTGATGCCACAATCGCAGGCGAAAGCTGCCGGTTCTGGGCGATTGTTCGGGGATTGTTGCGGGACTGCCCGCGTTGTTTTTGGGACCTATGCGGATCAGACGCCGGACTTCCGGCACCGACCGAGAGAACGTCGGCCCGCTTATGGAGGTGGCAAGAGTGAGAGAGCCCTTCAGTTTCGGTACGCCGGAACGTCGGCGCTTTGCCATGCAGTTCGGATACGATATGCGGCCGTCCTTCTGGCAGGAAGTCCGTTCGAACTCGCATCTGGTGATCGCCGCGATCGGCACCGCCGCGCTGCTTGGCGTCGCCGCCGTGGCGCTGCGGCTGGCATTGCCGGCCAGCGACAGACAAGCGGCAGCGAGCCCCGAGCAGACAATTCCAACGGTTCCGGTGAAGACGACGAAAATAACCCCGGTTGGGGCCGCGGTCGCCGCGGCAGCCGTGCCGCAGGCGCGCAAGTCCGACGCAATTCCAACAACCGTGGCGGCCGCGCAGGCCAACATCCCCGCACTCGCCGCCAATGACCCGCGCTGGACCGGTTCCCAGCCGAAGGACGCATCCGCGTCCGATTCGACCGCTCCCAAGGCAGCGGACAAGCAAGCGGCGGCATTCGCACAGCCGGCAGCCGCTACCGATGCTGCCACCGAACTTGCCAAGGTAGCCGCGCCCAACGCAGCCGCGGGCAACCACCCCGACGGCGCACAAACCGCCGCCATCCCCGCGGTGCAGCCGCAAGAGCCAGCGGCAGAGGGGGATGACAGCCAAGCCAAGGCGAAGCCGAGGAAAGCCGCAGCCGCCGGAACAGGGCGCATCCTGAGGGCCGTGACCATGCGAAGCGGCCCGAAGAAAAATGCCGCCGCCATCGGTACGGTGCCAGCCAAAACCTCGGTGCAGGTGAAGAGCTGCAAGCAATGGTGCCAGATCACCTACAACGGCAAGACCGGCTGGATCTACAAGAGTTACATCAAGACCGGCGCGTGACGCCTGGCACTTTCAGATGCAGCGGCCGCCATCGACCTCCAGCGCCACGCCGGTGATGAAGGCGGCCTCGTCCGAGGCCAGCCAGAGTGCGGCGTTGGCGATGTCGAGCGGCGTCGAAAGCCGGCCGAGCGGGATCGATGCGCGGAACTTCTCGCGGATTTCGGGCGTATCGGCGCCCATGAATTTCTCCAGCATGCCGGTCTCGCCGGCAACCGGGCAGAGGCAGTTGACGCGGATGTTCTTCGGCGCCAGTTCGACCGCCATCGACTTGGTGGCGGTGATCGCCCAGCCTTTCGACGCATTGTACCAGGTGAGGCCGGGGCGCGGCCGCAGACCCGCGGTGGAGGCCGTGGTCAGGATGACGCCGCCGCCCTGCCGCTCCATGATCGGCACCACGGCGAGTGCCGCGTGATAGATCGCCTTCATGTTGACTGATGTTATCAGGTCGAAGGTCTCCTCGTCGACATTGAGCATATCGCCGTTGCGATGGGTGTAGCCGGCATTGTTGACCATGATGTCGATGCGGCCGAAGGCGCTTTTGGCGGCATAGACCATCTCGTCGAATTCGGAGCGTAGCGAGACATCGGTCTGGGTCCAGATCGCCGCTTCTCCGATCTCGCCGGCGACGCGTTCCGCGCCCCTGGCGTTGAGGTCGGCGACAACGACCCTGGCACCCTCCTGCGCAAAGCGCCTGGCGATGCCCTCGCCAAAACCCGACGCAGCACCGGTGATGATCGCAACCTTGTTTTCCAGACGCATGTTTTTTCCGCTCACTATTGGTGACGATCAACGGGCACGTCATTGGCGCTCATCCGCGCAAAGCCACGGCTTCTGACTGGATTGGCCGAAAGATGTGGAGCCATCGCCGATTTCTCCTTTGGCTTTCGCGTCAATCCCGCTCTATGCTGCAACTGCGAAGGCTTCCGGAGCCGCGCCTTCGACAAGCCTCCGGGTCATCGGACTGTCAAGGGGCAGGCGCATACACCCAGATGTGACACCATGGCACTGGAAAATTTAAATCGATTAGATTATATCAGCCGCGTCACAGCGACCGGCGTCAAAGCGGACAGACCATGACCAGCCAGATCATCCCCGTCGAGCCTTTCGACTTCATCATTTTCGGCGGCACCGGCGATCTGTCGGAACGCAAGCTTCTGCCGTCGCTCTATTATCGCCAGCGCGACCATCAGTTTTCGGAGCCGACACGCATCATCGGCACATCGCGCTCGAAAATGAGCGACGAAGAATTCCAGGCCTTCGCCAAACAGGCGATCTCCGAGCACGTCAAACCGGCCGACATCGACGCCAAGGAACTGAAGACTTTCCTGGCGCGGCTGTCCTACGTCTCGGCCGATGCGACGAGCGGCGCCGGATTCGACAAGCTCAAGAAGGCGATCGGCGACAGCGACCGCATTCGAGCCTTCTACCTGGCGGTGGCGCCGGCGCTGTTCGGCGACATCTCGCACAAGCTGAAAGAGCACAATCTGATCACGCCGAACTCGCGCATCGTGCTGGAAAAGCCGATCGGCCGCGACCTCGATTCGGCACGCAAGCTCAACGACCTGGTCGGCGACGACTTCCACGAAAGCCAGATCTTCCGCATCGACCATTATCTCGGCAAGGAGACGGTGCAGAACCTGATGGCGCTGCGCTTCGCCAACGCGCTCTACGAGCCGTTGTGGAATTCAGCCCACATCGACCATGTCCAGATCACCGTGGCCGAGACCGTCGGCCTGGAAGACCGCGTCACCTATTACGACAAGGCCGGCGCGCTGCGCGACATGGTGCAGAACCATATGCTGCAGCTGCTGTGCCTCGTCGCCATGGAAGCGCCATCGTCGATGGATGCCGACGCCGTGCGCGACGAAAAGCTGAAGGTGCTGCGGGCACTGAAGCGCATCAACGGCAACGAGGCGCCAAAGCACACCGTGCGCGGGCAGTATCGCGCCGGGGCTTCGGCCGGCGGACCGGTGAAAGGCTATGTCGAGGAACTCGGCAAGGACAGCAACACCGAAACCTTCGTCGCCATCAAGGCCGAGATCGGCAATTGGCGCTGGTCGGGCGTTCCGTTCTATCTCCGCACCGGCAAGCGGCTGGCGACGCGGGTTTCGGAAATCATCATCGAATTCAAGCCGATCCCGCATTCGATCTTCGGCGACAGCGCCGGACCGATCTTCGCCAACCAGCTGGTCATCCGGCTACAGCCCGACGAAGGCGTCAAGCAGTTCATCATGATCAAGGATCCGGGTCCGGGCGGCATGCGGCTGCGCCAGATCTCGCTCGACATGAGTTTTGCGCAGTCCTTCGACGGCCGCGCACCGGACGCCTATGAGCGGCTGATCATGGACGTCATCCGTGGCAACCAGACCCTGTTCATGCGCCGTGACGAAGTCGAGGCGGCGTGGAAATGGATCGACCCGATCCAGAATGCCTGGGAAAGTGCCAGGCAGGAGGCGCAGGGCTACACGGCGGGCACCTGGGGGCCATCGGCCTCGATAGCACTGATCGAGCGTGACGGGCGGACATGGCACGAGAGCAATTGAACAGCGCCGCCTACAGCTGGAACGGCTTCGCCGGGCGCCAGGAACTGGCGGCCGCCCTTGCAGATCATGCTGCAGGCAGACTGACCAAGGCGATCGCCGAGCGCGGCACGGGGTTGCTCGCCGTCTCCGGCGGCACCACGCCGGCAAAATTCTTCGCCGCCCTTTCAGCGATACCCATCGCCTGGGACAAGGTGATCGTGACGCTGGTCGACGAGCGTTTCGTGCCGGCCTCCTCGCCACGCTCCAATGCCGGGCTGGTGACCGCCAATCTGTTGCAGAACGCGGCCAAGGCGGCTCGTTTCGTGCCGCTCTATCACGAAGCCACCAGCATCGAGGATGCGGCCTCGTCCGATGATGCAGCGCTCCGGTCCTTGCCATGGCCGCTCGATGTCGTCGTGCTCGGCATGGGGCCGGACGGCCACACCGCCTCGTTCTTTCCCGATGCCGACGATCTGGCGACGCTGCTCGACCCGTCTTCCGACAGGATCGTGCTGCCGGTTCATGCGGCAAGTGCGGGCGAGCCGCGGCTGACCCTGTCGCTGGCGCGCATCGTCGAAGCCGGCTTCATCGCGCTGCACATAGAGGGTGAGGACAAGCGTATCGCCTTCGACGGCGCGGTGGCGCCCGGGCCGCGAAAGCCAATCCGTGCCGTGCTCGACGCAGCGCATAAGCCCGTAGAGGTTTTCTGGGCCCCCTGAATCTCGATTTACTCTGGTCCCGGCAAACGGCGGGAGGATGTTTCCGGGACCTCGCCTGAAAGGACCGACCGCCATGACCGCCAGACGCGACATCGAAGCCATCACCGAACGCATCCGCCAGCGCTCAAAGCCAGGCCGCGAGCGTTATCTCGGCCGCATCGCCGAGGCATCGAACCGCACCGCCAACCGGGCTGTGCTGTCGTGCGGCAATCTCGCCCACGGCTTTGCGGTGTGCAGCCCCTCGGAAAAGCTCGCGCTGGGCGCCGACAAGGTGCCGAACCTCGGCATCATCACCTCCTACAACGACATGCTGTCGGCGCATCAGCCGTTCGAGACCTTCCCCGCGCTGATCAAGGACGCGGCGCGCGAAGCCGGCGGCATTGCCCAGGTGGCCGGCGGCGTGCCGGCCATGTGCGACGGCGTCACCCAGGGCCAGCCCGGCATGGAGTTGTCGCTGTTTTCGCGCGACGTGATCGCCATGGCCGCCGCGATCGGCCTGTCGCACAACATGTTCGACGCCGCCGTCTATCTCGGCGTCTGCGACAAGATCGTGCCGGGGCTGGTCATCGCGGCACTCACCTTCGGCCATCTGCCGGCGGTGTTCATTCCGGCCGGACCGATGACGACCGGCCTGCCCAATGACGAGAAGGCCAAGGTCCGCCAGCTCTACGCCGAGGGCAAGGCCGGGCGCGCCGAACTGCTGGAAGCCGAGTCCAAATCCTATCATGGGCCGGGCACCTGCACCTTCTACGGCACGGCGAATTCCAACCAGATGCTGATGGAGATCATGGGCCTGCACACGCCGGGCGCTTCCTTCGTCAACCCCGGCACGCCGCTGCGCGAGGCGCTGACCCGCGAGGCGACGAAGCGGGCGCTGGCGATCACCGCGCTCGGCAACGCCTATACGCCTGTCGGCCGGATGATCGACGAGCGCTCGATCGTCAACGGCATCGTCGGCCTGCACGCCACCGGCGGCTCGACCAATCACACCATCCACCTGATCGCCATGGCGGCGGCGGCCGGCATAGCCATCACCTGGCAGGATATTTCCGACCTTTCGGAAGCCGTGCCGCTGCTGGCGCGGGTCTATCCGAACGGCCTCGCCGACGTGAACCATTTCCACGCCGCCGGCGGGCTCGGCTTCCTGATCCGCGAACTGCTCGACGAAGGCATCCTGCATGAGGATGTGCAGACGGTGTGGGGCGAAGGCCTGCGGCCCTATGCGGTCGAGGCAAAGCTCGGCGCCGACGGCAGCGTGGTGCGCGAGGCCTCGCCGAAGGCAAGCGGCGACGAAAAAGTGCTGGCGCCGTTCAACAAGGCATTCCAGGCGACCGGCGGCCTGAAGGTGCTGTCAGGCAATCTCGGCCACGCCGTCATCAAGACTTCCGCGGTGAAGCCGGAGCGGCGTATCATCGAGGCGCCGGCCAGGGTCTTCGACAGCCAGCAAGGGCTGAACGATGCGTTCAAGGCAGGCACGCTGACCGGTGATTTCATCGCCGTCATCCGCTTCCAGGGGCCGAAGGCCAATGGCATGCCGGAACTGCACAAGCTGACCACCGTGCTCGGCATCCTGCAGGATCGCGGCCAGCGCGTCGCGCTGGTCACCGACGGGCGCATGTCGGGCGCCTCCGGCAAGGTGCCGGCGGCGATCCATGTGACGCCGGAAGCGGTCGAGGAGGGTCCTATCGCCAGGATCCACGAAGGCGACATCATCCGGCTCGACGCCGAAGCCGGCACACTCGAAGTCCTGGTGCCGGCCGGGGAGTTCGCCTTGCGCCGGACGGCGGATGCCGATCTTATCGGCAACGAGTTCGGCTTCGGCCGCGAACTGTTTGCCGGCTTCCGGCAATTGGTCGGCCGCGCCGACCATGGCGCCAGCGCCTTCGGCACCGCTTGACGGCAGTTCTGCGTCGTTCATGAAAAAGGGCGGCACATGGCCGCCCTCTTGCGGTTGTGCATACGATTCTATTGCACGGTTAGCTCGGCTCGCTCGCCGGCCTTGACCGTCACGTTGCCTTCTTTCGAACTGTTGTCGGATTTCTCCGAAACCACGGCGTAGTCGCCCGCCGGGATCGCTGCCTGATACTTCTGGTCGAATGCATAGCCAAGCGACTTGCGGTTGCCGTTGATGTCCTTCTTGGCCTCGAAAATCTCGATCTTCGAGGCTCCGGGCGCGGTGATCGCCAGCACGCCGGCATTCATTGCGACCTTCAGATCCTGAAATTCGCCCACCTTGACGGTGAACGGCTGCTCGACGACGGCGAGATCAACCGTCGCAATCAACACATAGTCATCGGGCGGCAGATCGAATTTGCTGTCGGGTCCGTAGGCATAGGTCACCTCGTCCCTGGTTCCATCGATCTTCTTTTTTGCCTTGAGCACCTTGAAGCCGATGCCTGAACCGTCCGCCTTGTCGCCGCCCGCAGCATAGTAAGCATTGGCAACGACATGGCCAACACCGGCAACCATGTCCTTTTCCACGGTCTTGCCGGCAGCCAGCGGAATCGTCTCGGTAGCCACGCCCTGCCCGATCGTGACAGTCACCTTCTGGTCGCCGGCCGGCAACACGGCTTTCGTCGTCCCATAGAAGGTGGCGGGCATGTCGGCACCAGGATAGTCGATGACGACAGCCGCGCCATCGACGACATCCGCCCCCTCGCTCGGTCGCGGATGGATGATGAGCGTGCCGGCATTCAAGTTGAAGAGAGGCTTGTAGACCTGGCCTGCCTCGATCTTGACCTTCTGCTCGGTCTTCGCCTGGCCGTCACTGGCCACGACGATATAGTCGCCCAGTTCCAGATTGGCCTTGTAGGCGCCGTATTCGGTGCTGACGTAGTCGCCGCGCGTACCGTCGGGTTTCGCCTTGTAGATTTCCCAGGCGTTGCCGTCGGTGACGGGATCGCCGCCCTCGGCAAGCACTGCTATCGGCTGGAAATTGAAGTCCGGTTTGGCCAGCTCCGGTGCGGGCGCTGGCTCCGGTGCCGGAG
>NZ_RZQI01000173.1:0-8638 GCF_003998335.1 Mesorhizobium sp. M7A.F.Ca.CA.002.05.1.1
TGAGATTGCGGTTCACCCGGATGCCGGCGCGGAAGGTCGCCGTCTCGTTGCCGCCGATCATCACCAGATGCCGGCCGAACGGCGTCTTGGCCATGATCAGCGAAAAGACCACGAAACAGCCAACCGCGATCCAGGCGGTAAGTGGCAGGCCGACAAGGCGCTGGATGCCGAACCAGCGGATGGCCGGTGCAAGATCCTGCGCCGAGCGGCCGCCCGACACGACCAGCACGAGGCCGCGCACCCAGATGTAGGACGCCAGCGTGATGATGAAGGCGCTCATCTTCACCTTGACCACCAGATAGCCGTTGAAGGCGCCGATGAGACCGCCGACGGCCAGCGCCAGCAGCAGCGAAACCGGAACCATCAGCCATTCGGGATGCAGTTGCACGCCCATGCCGATGCCCGACGAGCAGAACAGGATGCCGACCGCCATGGCGCTAAGCGCTGCGACGGATTCGACCGACAGATCCATGTGGCCGGCGATGATCACCAGCGCCAGGCCGATCGACATGACGCCGAGCACGCTGGAAGCCTCGATGATGTTGGCGAAGATGCCGAGCTGAAAGTAGTTCGGGACGAAGATGGAGAAGACCACCAGCACGAACAGCAGCATGAACCAGACGAGGTTGTCGAGTACGAACTCCAGGGCTTTGCGTGTGCGCGGGTTCATGGGCTGATCCGGTTGGCGCATGCCCCGCGAAATCAATTCGATTTCGTCGGGTTCGGGCGCGGATTCAAATTCGCCACGGCGTCTTTTGGACGCGGCGTCATGAAAGGGCAGGCTCCGGGCCGTAACGGCCCGGAGCGCTTTCAATGACTATTCGACCGATTTGACGGTGTCCGTCGGCGGCTTCTGGTTGCCCCAGAAGGCCGGGTTGTCGACGTTTTGCTTGGTGATGGCGTCACCCGGGATCTTGATGCTCGGACCCCAGGCTTCCTTGGTCACGGTCGATTTCAAGCCGAGCACGTCGTATTCACCGGGCTTGATTTCTTGCTTCTTGACGATCTTGTCCATGAACATCGCGACAGCCGCGGCCTGCGCGTAGAGCGGCTGCTCGATTTCGGCGTTGAGCCAGCCCTTGCGGATCAGGTCGAGGCCGACCGGAGCGCCGTTCGAGCTCATCAGCATGACGTCGCCCGGCTTCTTGCCGGCCGCCTCGAGCGAGGCGACGGCGGCGACCGACAGGTGCGCGGCATGGCTGAAGATCAGGTCGATGTCGGGGTTCGCCAGCATCTGGTCGGCAACGATTGTGCCGGCATTGCTGGCTTCCCATTGCATGCCCGGAAGCGAGATGATCTTGACGTCCGGCAACGCCTTCCTCTTCTCCTCGAAGCCCTTCTGGATGTCGAGCGTATAGGGGTCGCCGGGGTCGCCGAGGACCTGCAGCACCTTGCCCTTCACCGAACCGTGCTTTGCCTTCAGCAGCTTCTCGGCCTGGTCCGCGGCTACGTAGCCGATCTCGACCGTTCCGGCGACAGAGGTGAAGTCGGATGGCGTCGAGGTGATCTGGCGGTCGAACTCGACCACCGGGATGCCGGCGGCCCGGGCCGCCTCGATCGACGGTTTCAGGGCATTGAAGTCGACTGCCGCCAGGATGATGGCCGCCGGCTTCAGCGCGATGACATCGTTCATCTGCGATTGCTGGGCGTCGGTCTTGTTGTCGGCGTTCAGCGTCTTCATCTCGTAGCCGGTCTGCTTCAGGAACAGTTCCAGCGCGCTCACCGAGCCGGTCTGGAACTCGTCCAGCAGCGTCGGCACCATATAGTAGATGATACCCTTGGACTGGGCGAATGCCGGCGTGAGCGTGGCAAAGGCCAGTGCAAGGATACCGAAGACAGCAAGAAGTATTCGCTTCATGTCGTTCGCTCCTCTTAAGCCGGACCCCTCTTTTGTCCCTCAGCCTGTCGGTCCGGCACCGGCAAGCGTCTCACCGGTGATCATGTTGATCACCGCATCGGGACTTGTTTTATTGCGTGCGACATCGCCGGCCACGACGCCCTGGCGGATCACCACGATCCGGTCGGCGACCTGAAAAGCCTGCTGCATGATATGGGTGATGATGACGACGCCGATGCCCTGGTTCGCCACTTGGCGGATCATGTCGAGGCCGCGCCGTGTCTGTTCGACGCCGAGGGCGGCGAACGGTTCATCGAGCAGCACCAGCTTGCCGCCCCAGTGCACGAAACGGTTGAGCTCGATGGCTTGCCGTTGGCCGCCCGAGAGATGCTCGACATTGGCCCGCAGCGAGGGAATGCGGGTGCCGGCATTGGCCAGCGCCCTTCCGACGACGGCTTCCATGGCGCGCTCGTCGAGCACGGGAATGCCGAGAAACTTGCGTGTGATCTCACGGCCCATGAAGAAATTGGCGACCACGTCGACATTGGTGCACAGCGAGAGATCCTGGTAGACGGTCTCGATGCCGGCCGCCTTGGCCTCGGCTGGTGATTTGGCAAGGAATTCCTTGCCCTCGAACAGCATGCGCCCGGAGGTCGGCTCCAGTCCGCCCGATATGATCTTCACCAGTGTCGATTTGCCGGCGCCGTTGTCGCCCAGCAGCGCCACGACCTCGCCCTTGCCGATCGAGAAGCTGATCCCCTTGAGCGCTTCGATCGCGCCATAGTTCTTGGTGACGTTGTCGAGCACCAGCAGGGGTTCACTCATGCCGCAATCTCCCTGCCTTTGAGAAGGTCGCGCTCGCGTTCGCGTTCGGCCGCGAACATCTGCCCGAAGCGAGGTGACAGCACCCCGGAAACCGCAAGGGCGGCGGCGCCGCGCAGCACGGAATGCTGTCCGCCGCGCGCGACCACAACCCTGGGCGTCGTGCGGTCCTTGCGGGCCGAGACGGAGTTGTGCAGGCCTCCGGCCGAACCAGCCAGCATTTCGAGCAGGTCGGTGGACGCCAGCCCGCCGAGGATGACCGTCTCCGGGTCGAACAGGTTCTCGATGACGGCGACGGCGTTGTGAAAGATCGGTGCGACTTCGGCGACCCAATCCGCCTCGCTGCCGTTCCAGCGCCGGCGTGCCTCGAGCGACAAATATCTTTCGAGACAGCCGCTGTTGCCGCACGGGCAGGCCTCGCCGCCCGGAATAACGGGAATGTGCCCGATCTCGCCGGCATTTCCCCAGGCGCCGCGCAAGGCGCTGCCGTCATGAACCATGACGCCGCCAAGGCCAACGCCGAAATAGAGATAGTAATATTCGGAAAACTGGGCGCCGAGGCCGTAGAGGCGCTCGCCCATGGCGGCCGCTGCCATATCGGTTTCAAAGAAGGCCGGCAATCCGGTGGAGGCCGCCAGCCGTTCGCGCAGCGCCACATCCTTCCAGCCGGTCATGGTGGTTGGCCCGACGAAACTCATGGACTCCACGTCGAATGGGCCGGGCAGGGCCATGCCAACGCCCAGCACCCGTCCGCCAGCCCGCAGTCTGGTCAATTCCACCACCATCGCCCCGATCAGCTCGAAGGCGTGGTCCGGCGCCGCGTTCGGCGCCTCGCGGTAGATGCTCTCGATCACGTCGCCGCTCAGATTGATCAAGGCGGCGCTGATACCAAGCGGAGTGATGTGGATGCCGACGGCATAGCCGCCATCGGGGTTGATCCGGAGCGTTGCCGGCGGCAGGCCGCGCCCCTTCGGCTCTTCGCGCAGCGACAGGATGTAGTCCTGATCTTCCAGTTCGCGAACGATGGTCGATACCGTCTGGACGGTGAGGCCGACGCGCCGGGCGATCTCGCCGCGGGCGATCGGTCCATGAAGGCGGATGGACTCAAGCACGATGCGCCGATTGTACGGCCGCCCGAACTCCTGATTGGTCCCCCGCAGTGCCATGCCTTGCGCCCCTTAGGAGAGCGCAGCTTTGCATTGCTTATTTATTCAGTCAAATGGAATTCAAAAATAAATTCACGCCGAAGTTTTCCTGGGGAAGGCCGTGGAGGGCCTATTCGGTTCAGGACCTGCCCACGCGTCGTCCTGGCCGATTGCCGCCGTGGCGAAACCCCTTCAATGGTGAGCGAACCCCGCGACCGTTGATCTGACAAAGATGGAGCAAAGATGATTGAATTGCCGTTTGCCCGAGACGAGTACCAACAGCGGCTTCGCAAGATACGCACCGAGATGGCGAAGCGCGGTCTCGAACTCCTTGTCGTCAACGACGTTGCCAACCAGCATTACATCACCGGCTATGACGGCTGGTCGTTCTACACGCCGCAGGTGGTGCTGGTTCCAATCGAGGAGGTCGAGCCGGTCTGGATCGGGCGCGCCATGGATGCGGCCGGCGGTCTTCTGACCGCCTGGATGAAACCGGAAAACGTGGTCGGCTTTCCGGAAGACCATGTTCAGCGCGTCGATCGCCATCCCATGGACTGGATCGCGAGCTGGATCGTCGCCAGGGGCTGGGGTGTCAGACATATCGGCATCGAACTCGAAGCCTATTATTTCTCCCCCACGGCGCACGCCCGGCTTGTCGCGGGACTTCCAAATGCAAAATGGCATGATGCCGACCTGCTGGTGAACTGGATCCGCGCGGTCAAATCGGCGCCCGAGATCGCCTATTTGCGCAAGGCGTCCACCTTGGCCGAAGCGGCCGTCACGCGGGCCTTCGAGGTGATCGCACCGGGTGTTCGCGAGTGCGATGCCATCGCCGCCATCCAGGCGGCGCAGATCGCAGGCAGCCCGGATTTTGCCGGCGACATCACCGCTCTTCCACCGACAATCCTCGGTGGCGAGAATGCCTCGGCGCCGCACATCATGTGGAGCGACAGGCGGTTCGGAGACAACGAGACGATTGCGCTGGAACTTGCCGGCGTTTGCCGCCGCTATGCCGCCGGCCTCGCCAGGACCATGCAGCTTGGCAAGACGCCGACAAATGTTTCGGACACGGCAAAAGCGGTGATCGAGGGCATGGATGCGGTGCTCGACGCGGTCAAACCGGGAACATCAGCCGAAGCCGTCGAAGCCGCCTGGCGCAAGGTCATCCAGCGCTACGGACTGAAGAAGGAATCGCGCATCGGCTACTCCATCGGCGTCGCCTATCCGCCGGACTGGGGCGAGCATACGATCAGCCTCAGGCCGGGCGACAAGACCGTGCTTGAACCGGGCAATGTCGTTCATTCCATCCTCGGCATGTGGATGGATGGCTGGGGCATCGAGATCAGCGAGACCATCCTGGTCACCGAAACCGGCCATGAGACCCTGACGAAGTTCCCGCGAGAGATCCATGTCAAATCCTGAGGGTTCGGCCACGGCGGGTGGTGTTGCGAAAACCGTGACGACCGATATCGACGCCGGAATTCTCGATCGGATGATCGAGGTCCGCCGCCACCTGCACCGCAATCCCGAGCTTTCGAACCAGGAGGCCGGCACGCAGCGCTATCTCAGGCAGATGCTGGTGGATCAGGGAATTGCCGACATTCGCGACGTTGCCGGCTTTGGCCTTGCCGTCGATATTGTCGGCACCGGCAAGCCGTCGAATCGAAAGATCGCCATTCGCGCCGACATCGATGCCTTGCCGATCGAGGAGGCCTCCGGCGTCGATTATGCATCGACGAATCCAGGCGTGATGCATGCCTGCGGTCACGACGCCCATGCATCGATGGCTTTCGCGGTGGCCGCGCATCTTCACCGGTCGCGGGACAGTTTTGGCGGCACCGTTCGCCTGATCTTCCAGCCGGCCGAGGAAGACGAACCGTCGGGCGGCAGGCGAGTGGTGGAAGAGGGGCTTCTCGACGACATCGATGCCGCCATCTGCGTCCACGTCGATCCCTACACGCCGTCCGGCAAGGTTGCCGTCGGCTCTGGTCCCTACACTCTGGCCTGCGACACGTTCGATGTGGCCGTCATCGGCTCGGCCGCGCACGCGGCAAAACCGCATGAAGGTGTCGATGCGTTGGCCGTGGCTTGCTCCCTGGTGAGCGAATTGCAGAAGATCGTTTCGCGCGAGATCGACCCATACGATCCGCTGGTGATTTCCGTGACGGCCATCAATGGCGGCAACGCCTATAATGTCACCGCCGGCAAGGTCACGTTGAAAGGCACCATCCGCAGCGGCAGCGACGCCACACGCGAGCGGGCCTGGCGCCGTGTTCGTACGATAGCCGAGGGTACGGCGACGAGCCACGGGGCGCGTGTCGAGGTCGACATCCACAAGGGCGAACCGGGTGTCGTCAACGATGTCGAGATGACTGAGCTGATTGCCGCCAGCGCCAAGGCCTGCATCGGCGCCGACAACGTCCTCAACACGCCCGGATGGACCATCGCTGACGATTTTGGCTACTACAGCGAGAAACGCCCGTCGGTCTACTTCCGGCTCGGCATCCGCAACGAAGCGGTCGGATCGGTGTTTCCGCTCCACCACGCCGGTTTCGTGTCGACGAGGCCGCGTTGAAGGTCGGCGCGGCCACCCTGGTTGCGGCAGTGACGGCGTTTCTGTCGACGGGAGCGCCTTAGTCAGCCATCATGATGGTCATCGGCGCATGGGGCAGGAGCCCAGCATCGCTTACAGATACTGGGCGACCTTCTTGCCGACCGTGAGGAAGCGCAAGGGATCGATCGCTTCGCCATTGTGGCGCACTTCGTAGTGCAGATGCGGGCCGGTCGAGCGGCCGCTGCTGCCGGTCTTGCCGATGACGGCGCCGGCGTCCAGTTTCTCACCGACGGTGACGTCGATCTCGCTGAGATGCCCGTAACGTGTCGCAAAACCATTGCCGTGGTCGACTTCCACCATGCGGCCATAGCCGCCGTTCCAGCCGGCCTTGGTGACGGTGCCGGGTGCGGTGACCTTGGCGGCCATGCCGATCGGGGCCCTGAAATCCATGCCGGAATGCAATGCCGCGGTGCCGAGGATCGGGTCGGTGCGCACGCCGAACGGGCTGGTGACGGAGTGGCCCGGTGCGGGGTTGGTCAGCGGCAACTGGCGCGCTTCCTTCTTGAGATGGTCGAGGGCGTCAAGCGCTTCGTCCAACTCCTTGACCTTGCTGTCGAACATCATGGAGCTGTCGAGCGGGATCAGCGGTCCGCCGACATCGCTGTCGCCCTTGCCGAAATCGCTGTCGACGGGCAGTCCGGCCGCCTCGAGCGCCTGGGTAATGGCATCGGCACTCTTGTAGGCATTGTCGGCAAGCGTGCTGATGCGGGTCAACTGGTCGCTCTCGATGGATTTCAGCGACTGGTTGATCGAGACGAAGAGCTTGTCGGCACGATCGGCGGCTGAATCGTTGGGCAGCGGATCGGAGCGGGTCGACCACAGCGAGAACGGCCTTGTGTCGCCGGCGCCGGGATCGGCGCTCAGGCTGGCGACCGCATAGTTCCGCGCGGGCTCCTTGATGCTGCCGGTCACTTCGGCGCGTTTGTCCGGCTTCGCAACCGCTGCCGGATCTTCGGCCGGCGCTGCGCCGACTTCGCTCTCGGCGCGTTCGAGCAGCGGGCCAAGGCGGCCGTGACGCTGGCTCAGCTGGCTCTGCCGTTCAAGCAGTTCGCTGACCTTGGTTTCCATCAGCTGCTGGTCGAGCAACTGCCGGCTGGTGATGCGGTCGACCTGGGCGCGAAGCGCCGAAATGCGATCTTCATAGGCTTGCTGCATGCGCGCCTGGCGCGCCGTGGTGGCGCCTATCAGATCGTCGCGCAGCACCAGATAGGAGGTGGCCATGAGGTAGCCGACGGCAATGGCGGCGAGCGCCGAGCCGATAAAGGCCGCCAGCCACGGTCGGATCGTGAAATGCCTGATCTCGTTGCCCCGGGCGATGATGACCGTATGGGGCTCCTTACGCCTGCCGAAGACTGCGGACTGACCGGTTGCGTTCACGGGACCAAGCTTTCGTTTACGACACCACGACAGCTTGACTACACATTATTAAGGTTAACAAAGGCTTGCAGGGCCGGCTTGCCCGCAGCGAACGCCCGCCAGGCGTGCGTATGGTTGTAAGGGAAACCGGGCCAACCTCGCCGGCAAAACCTCAAAGCGCGCGAACGGCCTCGAGCACCTCTTCCGCATGGCCCTTGACGCGGACCTTGCGCCAAATCCTGGCGATCCGCCCGTCGCGGCCGATCAGGAACGTCGCGCGCTCGACGCCCATATACTTGCGGCCATACATCGATTTCTCGACCCACAGATGGTAGGCTTCGATCACCTTGCGCTCCTCGTCGGCGGCGAGGTCGATAGTGAGATTGTATTTCGACTTGAACTTGTCGTGCTTCTTGACGGGGTCGGGCGACAGGCCGATCACCACGGCGCCGGCCTTCTCGAAGTCCGGCTTCAGTTGCGAGAAGCTGATCGCCTCCTGCGTGCAGCTTGTTGTGTCGTCCTGCGGATAGAAATACAGCACGATGGGCTTGCCGGACGATGCGGCAAGGCTGACTGATCCGCCGCCGTCCCGCGGCAGGTCGAATTGCGGCGCGAGATCGCCTACGTCGAGGTCAGCCATACCGATGCCCTTGTTTGAGGTTACGCGCGAAGCCACACCGATATAGTGTCGGACGGGGATTCGTCCACGATCGAGTTCGTACAACGGAAAATTGCGTGGATCAGGAGCGACCGCAGCACGAGAAGATCCGGTTCAGGCGTGATGAGATCACCGACCTGGGGACCTTTCCGTCCGCCTGCCGTGTGCCGCCGCTCGGTCAGGCTTCGATCGGACGCGGTTTTCGC